>JBFYZM010000264.1:0-8907 GCA_041309505.1 Candidatus Krumholzibacteriota bacterium | reverse complement strand
GGGAGATTCCCCCTGAAGATCGCGATCGGGATTATCCTTCTCGGCGCGGCCTACGTCGGGAGCGTGCAGCTGTGGCGGACCCTCGAGCTCCGCGATTTCGACGTCGTTTCCCTCTTCACGCCGGGGGGAGATTACACGGGAAGGTTACCTGCTCCCCCGATCCATCCCGCGAAGCTCGACGCAATCGTCGCCGAGCGAGTGAAGAAGCTCTACGGCGAGGCCGCCGCCATGATCAAGGCGGGGAATATCGACGGCGCCCTGGAAAAGCTCGAAACGATCCGGGACATCGATCCGGGAAACCGGCTGGCGCATCGAGGCATGCAGAAGGTCTACCGCTGGCACGTCAGGAACGCCGACGCGATGTTCAAGAAGGGGGATTTCAGGGAATACCGCCGCTTCATGGACAAAGCCGTCGCGTATTTTCCCGGCATGAAGCTGGACAATCTGTATCAGAGGGGGAAAAAATACGCCGACGGAGGCCGCCTGCTGGGCGACGGCGAAGATAACGCTTCGGCAGTCTACGCGACCATCATCAGGAATTTCGCGGAAGACAGACGCGCGGCGAAACTCCTCCTGGAAACGATCGACGAGGCGATGCGAAAAAGCTTCGAGGAGGATACATCACGTGCATACAGCGATCGCGCGGCCGCTCTGGCGGCGAGCCTCCCGGGAGAGGCGGGCGGCATTTTCGCGCTGTGCGGGGACGTGTACTACGCGAACAACGCGCTTCTGTCGAATGACGGATATAACGCCGCGGCCTTGTACACGAAGGCTCTCGGAGCGGATACTTCGAACGAGCACGCGAGAAAACAGCTTCTCATAATCGCCGCCGAGATCAAGAATCGTCTCGTCGGCATCGGCGATCGCGAGGAACGACGCGCTCTGGTGAGAAGCGCCAGATCGAATTTTCCCGATACCGGAGAATTCTCCTCGATCCTCCTGGAGCTCGAAGCGCAATCGAGGTGAACATCAGCTCTTCTCTTTCTTCCCGGCCCGGCGAAAAAGGCCGAGGAGCGAGCGTTCCTTCGTGATCGCCCATTCCCCCTCGAAAGCCAGGATCACGGAGATGTTATCGGAGGATCCGTTCACGTAGGCCCAGTCGATCAGCGCGTTCGCCGCTTTGGCCGGCGATCCCGCCTTCCGCACCAGTTTCAGAAGCTGTGGGCTCACGTCGCCGATCTTGTCGATCACGAGGCCGTCCGAGCACAGGAGAAGAGCGGCCCCCTCCTCCAGCGTGAACCTGCGGTTGCCGCCCGGATAGACATCCACATCGTACTCGGTGCCGGAAAGCGATCGCGTCAGCGCGTTGCTCATATTCCTGAGCACGGCGTCTTCTATTTCCCCTTCGGAATACCTGCTCTTGTATTCCTGGACGAAGGAATTGTCTTTTGTCAATTGAGCGATGCTCGAACCCGATATCAGGTACGTTCTGCTGTCCCCTATGTTGCCGACGACGTACTCTCCGGAGCACCCCGCGGCGATCGTCAGGGTGGTCCCCATGCTCTTCAGCTCCGGGTTCTCTTCCGATTTCTTCCGGATCGTTTCGCGGGATTCGCCGACGATATCGAGTATCATTTTCTCTATCGCGTCGGGATGCTGCGCGGAAGCGAACGACTCGAATTTTCGCTCGCAGCAGTCAACGACGATTTGGCTCGCCACCTCCCCCCCCGAGTATCCCCCCATGCCGTCGGCCACCGCGGCGATGAAACAGCCGCTCTCCGACCTGTAGAAGATCCGGTCTTCGTTGTAATCCCTTCGCCCCTGTATCGATTTCCCGGCAAACCGGATATTCAACGCTCCGCCCCTCTCCGGTTCGGTACCTTCGCCGGCGGCGCCGCGATTCCCGTCGGAATCGGGCCGCCGTGCGCCCGCCGTTTCACTCTACTATGCCGGGCGCCGCCGCGACAAGAATATCCTGCGGCGTTTCAATACGTCGGGGATTGAACAGGTTTGTAATAGATCGTGCAGATATCGCCCCCCTGCCGGGAGATCGTATGCGCGACCTGGAATTCTCCCGATCGCTCCAGGGCCAGGCGGCTCGGGCGGAGATAATCGAACGGAACGAGAATCACGTACGTATTGCCGGGAATCGCTATTTTCCCCGCGCGGGCCGGGACGGCAGGGAAACGGATCATTCTGAGATCCGGCCTGTCGATGGCGTCCCGTATCAAATCGGTGTGATAATTCGGCTGTGTCCCGGAGATATAGAGAGCCACGACGTTCGCGTTCGGAGCTCCGAAGCGGCTGATCCATCGCTCGGCCTCCCGATAGGAATTCAGCCAGTAATCCCACGAGTCGGCGATTCCCTTCGCCTGGGCTCCCTTCAATCCCCCGGCCAGGGCGTTGAAGAAGGTCGTCTGATAGGGATGGGTCGTCACGACGCCCCACAGGCTCGCCCCGATCGTCACGGACGCGATCGCCCGGGCGAGCGTCTCCCTGCTCCTCTTCAGCCTTCCCGCGAGAAAGCCCGCGACCTCGCAGATTCCGATCGCGGACAGGATACAGAACGGAACGAGAAAGACCATGAAGAGCCTCATGCCGTTGTGATAGACCAGCGTGCGCGGAAAGCACGGGATGACGAGGGGCGTTATCATCCAGAAAAGGAGAAGGGAATGCAGGGGGGAGGCGCGATATCTCCGCACGGCCGTGAACAGCCCCGCCAGAGCGAAGATCAATACGAGGAGCGGCGTCCTGAAAAAAACCTGCACGAACGAATTCAGATTGAAAGCGCCTCTCTGTCCGTACGTGATCTGTTTCACGTGCTCGCGCCAGGTGTCGAGGAACGCCAGCTTGCCGTCGATTCCCCAGAAGGCCGGAGCGTAGAAGACGAGCACGACGAGGATCGTCGCGGAGAGAGCGGCAATTACGTGGAGCATCGAAGCAGGCCGCGGAAATCGCGCTCCCCGATCCCGAACCCCCGGTCGGATGAGAAGCCAGACGAGGATCACGAGGACGGCGAAGAAGGCATAGGTCTTGATCGCGATCGCGAAACCCAGAAAGAGGAAGAAACCGTAGAAATATTTCAGGGCTCGCGTGCCGGTCCACTCGACGAAACACATGACGGAGAGAGAAAAGAAGATCAGGAGAGGCACGTCTTTCAGATTGTTGAACGTCTGGCCCCAGTAATAGGGAAAGGTCAGGAGGAGCCCGACGGTCATGAGCCCGTGGAGAGCGCCCCAATGCCTCCTGACGAAATAGAACAGGCATACCAGAAAAGCGGTGGTCATGAAGGGCAGCACGATATGCCGCGCCGCGGTGGCGTCATACAGGCCGAGACTGTCGTGAAACAGGCGCTTCGACGCCTCGGCGGCGACGAAGACGAGCGCTCCATGCATCTGCCACTGGAGCAGGTCCCGATCCACGCGCCCCGTCAGGATATAGTTCAGATTCAACTCGCCCTCGAGAAAATTCTTCTGGCTGTCGGTATTCATCCCGTAGTCGTCGACGAGGAAGAGCCCGACGAACAGGAAGAGGGCGAGGCCGGCGAAAACGATTCGTTCTTTCGTGATTGTTCTCATACGCTGAATCTGAAATCGATGATGTCGCCGTCCTGGACCACGTATGTCTTGCCCTCGAGCCGCAAGAGCCCTTTCGTGCGCGCGGCGGCGAGGCTCCCGGCATCGAGGAAATCGCCGCAGGAAATAACCTCGGCGCGGATGAAGCCCCGTTCCAGATCGGTATGGATCTTTCCGGCGGCCGCCTGCGCCGCGATGCCCTTCGGGACGGTCCAGGCGCGGACCTCGTCTTCCCCGACGGTCAGGAACGAGATCAGCCCGAGCAGCTCGTAGGATTCCTTGATCACGCGTTCGCGCGCCGAGACGTCGACTCCGAGATCCTGCAGAAAGTCCGCCGCTTCTTCGGCGGGAAGATGGGCGATTTCCATTTCGATCTTCCCCGAGAGAACGATCGGCGTCAGGGGTTTCTCCGTGAACCGTGCGATCCTGCTCCGGATCGCGTCCCGCCACGAGGCGCTTCTCGCGCTCTCGAGGTCGGATTCGGAAACGTTGATGACCGCCATCACGGGCAGGATCGAAATGAACTCGAGATGCCGCAGCGCCCGCTCCTCCGTTTCATCGAATGCGAGATAACGCAGGGGCATCTCCCGTTCCAGAGCCTCCTTGCATTTGAGGATCGCCGAGCGCTCTTCTTTCTTCGGCGGATGGCCTTTTCGGGCGGACTCGTCCATGCCGATCAACCGTTTTTCGGCGAGGTCGAGATCGTAGATCAGCAGTTCGGCCTCGAGCGTGTCGAAGTCGCGGACCGGATCGACGCCGCCCAGGGGATGCGTCACGGTATCGTCGTCGAAACCGCGCAGAACGTATACGAGCGCGTCCGAGTCCCTGATGAAATCGATGACCTTCCTGTTCTGCACGGCGTCTCCCCTGGTGAGCCCCAGATAGTCCATGTACTGAATCCTCGCGTGCGTGTTCTTCTTGGGCTTGAAGATCCTCACGAGCTCCTCGATGCGCCGGTCGGGCACCTTGATGATCGCGACGTTCGGCTTGGCCTCGGCCGTGGAATAGCCGGCCGTCGCTTCGTCCCGGCCCGTCAGGCTGTTGAAGAGGGTCGTGCGCCCCGAATTCGATATTCCGATCAACGCGAGCTTCATGCGAGTCAATGTAATACCTTTTCGGGGATTGGCAAGCACTTTGGAAGATTTCGGCGCGCGCCCGCGAGATCCCGCCCTGCCGCGAAAATCTTGACAGGGCCCGGAAATTCCCCTACTACCGTGGTGATGAACGTCGGAACCATAGGCAGGCATCGATTCGTTCTGACGGTGATGGTGGTCGCCTTCGCCCTGCGCCTCGTCTGGGTATTCTCCCTGAACCGTCACGAGCTGTACTTTCCCGACTCCCGGCAGTGGAGCGGGATCGCGTTGAATTTCCTCTCGGGCGACGGCCTGATCGTCGACGAGGGAATGAAGGCGCTGAGGCCGCCGGTCTACAGCCTGTTTCTCTCTCTCGTCTATTTTCTCTTCGGCAAAGAGAATCTGCTCGCCGTGAGGATCGTTCAGGCCCTCATATCCTCATGCACGTGCCTCATCGTCTATCTGCTCGCGAAGAGACTGTTCACGGTGACGGCGGCGAGAATCTCCATGGCCGCCTGCGCGGCGTATCCGTTCTTCATCTATTACAGCGGGACCGTGCTCACCGAGACGCTCTATATCTTCGTGCTGTCGCTCATCATGCTGGCCCTCGCCGGAAACAGATTCATATGGGCGGGCGTTCTCTTCGGTTTCGGAATTCTCTGCCGGACCGAGCTGATCGTCTTCTTCTTCCTGGCGCTCGCCGGAACGTTCGTCGTCCTGCGTAAGAGAGAGGCGCTCAGGAAAGCGATCGTCATGGCGGCGATAACCGGGGCGATACTGTTGCCCTGGACGCTCCGGAACTATCTCGTGCTTCACGCGTTCGTTCCCCTGACGACGATGAGCGGATACACGTTCTACGAGGGGAACAATCCGCACAACGCGACCGGCGGCCCCGGCGGAGCGCTCCCCTTTCCCGACACGCGGGGAATGGGCGAGGTCGAAAAGGACCGCTTCCTGAGGCATGAGGCGATACGGGCGATACGGAACGATCCTCGACGAATGCCCGGACTCATCTGGAGCAAATTCAAGCGCCTCTGGAACGTCAAACTGAATACGGACAACCCGGCGTATGCTTCGAGGCTGACCGTTCTCGCGAGCATGCTCAGCTTCACGCCGCTGCTGGTTCTCTTCGTTATCGGCCTGGTCCTGTCCTGGAAACGGAGACGGGAATTGATCTACCTCTATCTCCTGATTCTCCATACGACGGCGATCAATCTGGCCTTCGTATCTTCGCTGCGATATCGCCTGCCGCTCGAGCCCTTCATGATAATCGTCGCGAGCTACGCTGTGGCCGTCGTCGCGGACCGGGCCGGGGCCCGAAAAAGCAAAATAATCTTGACTTGACGCGCCGCTTCACGCACAATGGGCTCAACTTAATCATTCCCCCATACAAAGGAGGATCGGAATGCGTAATTTCATCATATTCGTCCTTTTGACCGTCATGGTCGCGGGAGTTTATGAATCCTGCGGCATGAGCAGCACGGCCAAGGGCACGATCATCGGCGGCGCCGCGGGCGGCGCCGTGGGAGGAGTCATCGGCAAGCAGAGCGGCCATACGGCGATCGGCGCCATCATCGGCGCGGCGGTCGGCGGCGCGGCCGGAGCCTACATCGGCAACTACATGGACAAGCAGGCCGAGGAAATGCAGGCCGATCTCGAGGGCGCGAGGATCGAGCGCATCGGCGAAGGCATCAAGATCACGTTCGATTCGGGCATTCTCTTCGACTTCGACAAGTCGGATCTGAGGCCCGTTGCCAAGACGAACCTCGATAAGCTGGCCATCATTCTCAACAAGTACGCCGACACGAACATCCTCATCGAGGGACATACCGACTCGAAGGGTTCGGACGAGTACAACCTGAACCTGTCCAGGCAGCGGGCCCAGACGGTGTTCAGCTACGTCGCGGGCATCGGCGTCGACTCGGGACGCTTCACGGCGACGGGATACGGCGAAGCGCAGCCGGTCGCGACGAACGACACGGACGCGGGACGCCAGGAGAACCGCAGAGTCGAGATCGCCGTCATGGCGAATGACAAGCTCAAGAAGGCGGCTGAAGAGAAGACCGCCGGCTGACATTCGTCGTACGCGGATCGATACGGCCGGGCGCGCGAAACACGATGCGCCCGGCCCTTTTTCTGCCCGGGAAAGGCTCGAGAGGCGATGAGCGATTCGATCATTCGAACCGAACAGGTATCCCGCTGGTACCGCCGCGGCCCCCAGGAGGTGCGCGCCGTCGACGGCGTCGATTTGCGCGTGGAGGCGGGGGAGTTCCTCGCGATCATCGGCGCCTCGGGCTCGGGCAAGTCGACCCTTCTCAATCTTCTGGCGGGTCTCGATACGCCCACCTCGGGGAGGATCGAGTTCAGGGGCGCATCGCTCGATTCCCTCTCCCGCCGGGAGCTTTCATCCTACCGCGCCCTGCGGATCGGCATGATGTTCCAGTCGTTCAACCTCGTTCACCACCGGAGCGCCGTCGAGAACGTCGAGCTCGCGCTCTATTTCAGCGGCTGCCCGGTGCGGGAACGGCGAACGAAGGCGGCGGCCATGCTCGATCGCCTCGGGCTGGCCGATCGCATGACTCACCGCCCGGGCGATCTCTCGGGCGGCGAGCAGCAGCGGGTCGCGCTCGCGCGCGCCCTCGTGAAGGGTCCCGAGATACTGCTCGCGGACGAGCCGACCGGCAACCTCGATCACCGGAACGCCGACCAAATCATGTCCCTCCTCTCCGAGCTGAACGCGCAAGGGCTCACGATCGTCATGGTCACGCACGACCTCGAGACGGCGAGCCGCGTCGCCGGGCGCATCGTGCGGATGCACTACGGCCGCGTCGCGGACGATCCCGGCGCCTGCGGGGAGGCGCAGCGATGATCTTTCGCGATCTCGTCGCCATTTCGACGGGCAACCTGAGGCGCATGAGGCTTCGGACGTCCCTCACCGTCTCGGGCGTGGTCATCGCCATCGCCGCGTTCGTATCGATGGTCTCCTTCGGCGCCGGCAACCAGAAATACATATCCGAGCAGTTCGACCGGCTCGGACTTTTCACGACGATGCAGGTCTACCCGCTGATCAAGACCGCCGACTCCGATACGGTCAAGATCCGAACGCTGGACGCCGCCGCACTCGCCGAGCTCGCGCGGATCCCCGGCGTCAGGCTCGCGTACCCGTTCGACGCGATGACGGTCTCGGTCGCCATGAACGATTCGTCGGCCTTCATGAAAGCTCAGGCGCTGCCCTCTTCGGCCGTCGCGACGAAGCTCTTTTCCCGCATGAGCGCGGGGCGCGCGTTCGAATCCGACGACGCGAAGGAGGCGGTCGTCACGACGGCGTTCCTCGGGTCGTTCGGCATCGTCGAGCCGGATTCGGCCATAGGAAAATCGTTCGTTCTCTCGGTGAAGGCGGCGACGATCGACAGCGGGATCGCGCGGCTCGTCCCCCGCGACCCGGAGAAGTACGTGCGCGACAAGATCCGCTCGGTGGATTCCGATTCGCTCCTCGTGGCGAGCTACCGGTATCGCCGCGCGCGGGAGCTCGCGGACGAGGGGATATCGCGTTTTCTCGACGGATTCCTCAATCACCGCGTCATTGTGCGGGACACGCTCGTCATCGCGGGCGTGCTGCCCGAGAGCGAGGGCCGCGCGCGAATCGAGCCGATCATCGTTCCCGTGGCGACCGCGGCGCGGCTGCGCTCCTCCGGGCTGAGCGACAATCCGGCCGATCTGTTCGCGGCGTTCAGCGCGGGCAACGTATTCTCGCTCGCGGGCGCGGCGTCGACGCGCTCGTACCCTCAGGTGACGCTCGACCTGGATCCGGCCGTCCCCCTGAAGAGCGTGAGCGACTCCATCAAGGCGCTCGGTTTCCGGACCTTCAGCTTCGCCGAGCAGTTCGAGGAGATGCAGCGCTTCTTCCTCTATTTCAAATTGATCCTCGGCATCGTCGGACTCATCGCGCTCGCCACCGCTTCGCTCGGCATCGTCAACACGATGGTCATGTCCATTCTCGAGCGCCGCAGAGAAATCGGCGTTCTCAAATCTCTCGGCGCGGACGAGCGCGACATCAGGTTCCTGTTCCTCGTCGAATCGGGGATTATCGGCGCCCTCGGATCGGCTCTGGGGATTCTCGCGGGGTGGATCATCAGCCGCGTGGCTTCCGCCGTGGCCCAGGTCATCATGGCGCGCCAGGGTATGGAATCGATCGAGCTCTTCGCCCTACCGCTCTGGCTCGTTCTCATCGCGCTCGGGATCGGCGTCGGCGTGAGCCTCGCCGCGGGATACTATCCCGCCTCCCGCGCGGCGGCCGTCGATCCGGTCGAGGCGCTGCG
>JBFYZM010000263.1:0-4188 GCA_041309505.1 Candidatus Krumholzibacteriota bacterium | reverse complement strand
TAAAGTTCCTTGACGGCTGAGGCGCGCGGCTTCTGGCGGATCGCTCCACCGGGAGGGCGCCGCGTTACCTGGCGACCCGTCGCGGCTTGATTCCCAAGACATTCGGCACGGGCCAGGAATGCCCGTTGTCGTCATCCTCCTCGAAGGCGGTCTCGAAGCTCCCGAAGAGCTCGATCTCTTCGTCGCCGACGCGAAGATAGAGCTGAGCTTCCGGGCCCCCTTCCAGGTGCTGAGCGGCAACGACATCGATTCCCAGCGCGAGCAGCTCCCGGTTCAGATCGTGCATGGAATAGGGGGAACGGGAGAAGATGAAGAGAATCCGGCCGGTCCCGTCTTCTCCGAGCGCCGCCTCGCTCCAGCGCTTTTCCTGCCGGCTCCAGCGATTCACGCCGGGACGTTTGATCAACCTGAGATTCTGAACGACGAGCGAATACTCCCGGCGGATTCCTTCCATCGTGACTCCGGGCTCGTCCAGGTCGAACATGCGGAACCTCGGGAGCTCCTTCTTTCCCGTGGGACCGAACGCGGCCACCGATTCATATCGGGTCACCCTGCCGCTGTTCACATGCGCGCCGTGCCGAAGATACCCGATATGGGTCGTGTAATCCTCGGCGAACATCCCGGCGTTGATCGCGGCCGTGAACCCGCGCTCTTTGCACCATTGCCTGGCGGTTCGCCCGACGCTCGCTCCCTCTTTCTGGCTCAGCCCGGCGAACTCCAGATCCCAGCGCGCCGGATCGATGCGCAGCACCGTTATCCGCCCGTCGCCGACCTGGGCCTTCGCTCTCGCGGTAAAGGTTCCTATTTCCAATCCGGGCGCCGGCGAGCGCCACGGTGAGCCCGCTCCCCCGGCGAGAGCCATCACAAGGCCGATAAAAAGTCCGCACATCGGCATGGGCACGGGGCACCTCCGTTGACGTTCAGGTTTTCTGCGTCGCCCTCTTCTTGTTGAACCTCATTGATCGATCCGTATTCCCCACTCCCCGAACACGACGGCGGCTATCGAATCGACCTGGGCCCGATTGAAGTACCAGAGAGGCAAACCGAAATGCACGCTCGAAGCGGCGACGGCGCCCGGGACGGGAGCGGCGACGGCGGCGTATTTCGTCGTCCAGAACGCGATCGTCGTCCCGTCGACAGCCGAGACGCTGTTGCGCGTTCTCATGCGATACAGCGGGTGGAAGCAGGACTGCGCGCCGACGTACATGAAGCTCATCCAGTATTCGGGATTGTACAGCTCGACGAACGTGAATCCCCGGACCTGGGGATCGAAGAAGTTGCCGGGCTTCGTCACCGTCGACCAGAGCTGAAGCTTCCCGGGCAGGCCCGGATGCGCCGCCGTGACCGCGTCGAGCGGATCGAGGTACCCGTAGCTCATCGCGTCCCACTCGATCCGCCTTTCAGGCATGAACCACCCCCACCAGTCGGTGCGGGGCATCGACGCGATCGCCTTGTCCAGCACCGAGACGCAGTAATCCCGGTACACCATGCACTCGACCCCGCTCGTGTCCCCCGCGCAGTCGGACCGCGGACCGTTGATCTCGCACCGCAGGTTGAGGGGGAACCTCTGCGCATTCTCGTACAGCGCCGCGGCGAGCCCTCCCTGCCTGTCAGATCTCCCGCAGCTCCAGACGTGCCCCCCCATGGCCATATAATACGCGAGAAAATTGAACGTGGAATGGCCCAATGTCGCGATACGGCTTTCGGGCGTGAATACGATCATGTTGTCCCAGGCGTTGAATCGGGGGTCGGACGAATAGGTCCAGACGACATTCCGGTACTTCCAGAGAAGATCGGGGCGCGGCGGGAGAAAGCCGAAGTCTTTCGTGTCGAAAACGTCGCGGTCGGCGTTGAAGTCGCGCGCGAGCGCGCAGACCCTGAGCCAGAACTGATCGTGCTCTCTCTCCGTCGGAAAGGAGTAGTCGGTCTGGGCAAAATCGGTCGAATAGAAATCGTCGACCCAGAGCAGATTCCTGCTCATGTCGATCGGGAAAATGCTGATCTCGATCTGCGCGAGCGTCGTATAGCCGTTGTTGTCGACCGCCTCGACGAACAGCGTATGGACGCCCGAGCTGAAGCTCCGCGGCGGCGCCCAGGTCGCATAGGGGCTCAGGGCCACCTCCCACTCGTTCGGATTGGAGAGATCCGCGACGTCCCATCCGTACCGGTAGCCGTTGATGACTCCCCCGTAGCTGCTCGCGTCGGCGCTCCACACGAAGCGAAACACGAAATCGGCGGGAAGGGAGAACACCTGCGGCCGGATATTGGTGCCGAGGAACCGGTGCAAACCGAGAAACGTCTCCTTGATCGTGAGCTCCGGCCCCACGACCTTGAGGAGCGCGAAGCCGCGGACGTTCGACCGCATATCGAATATCGACGTGACGGCGCCGGCCTCGTCTTTCGCCTGGACGGCGAAGAGATAGCGGTTCTTCATATCGAGCATCTCGTCGTCCCCGATAACGGTGGATACGCCGGAATCCCCCGGGGCGTCGGTCGCGATCCACGGAGACCAGAGCGTCTCGAACCGTTCGAGGTGCTCGTTCATGTTTTGCAGAATGTCGTCGGTATACACCGCCAGAAGATACCGGATCGAATCGACCTTCGCGACGTGCCAGGGATCGTCTTGCGGGTCGATCCCCCCCCAATGGAACCGGACGATCGGCGGGAGCGTCTGCACGTTTCCGGGAAAGGGATTGGGAGGGAAATCGATGCTCACGCCCGGCGCCAGGGTCCAGGTCGTGAAGGAACGGTACGCCGGCTCGGACCTGCTCCCCCGGTCGTCGACGGCCCTCACGAAAAAGGTGTGCGTTCTCTTGAATCGCGAGTATCGGCCGCCGCCTATCGTCACGGTCGTGTCGTACTGATCCGCGAGGAGGCTGAAGACGCTGTCGGTACGGGCCGTTTTCGTCCACCGCTCGAGCCCCGTCGTGTCCTGCCGGTCGAACCCGAGAGGATCGCCGTCGCACACGACGAACTCGTAGCGCTCGACCTTGCCGTCGCGGTCCTCCCCGAGCCAGCTGAGCTCGACCTTGTATCCCACGTCGTCCTGCTCGACCGGCCCGTTCACGAGCTCGATCGTCGGCGGCGCGTTCGTTTCCGTCGCGCCGATGAACGCGTTTTCCGAGCAGCCCCCGCAGAGGAGCGCCGCGGCGGCGAAGAGACCCGGGATTCTTCGATCATGCATGCTCATACCGGTCACCGTATGACGACGAATTTCCCCACGACTCTCCGGAATCTCCCGTCCCCCGGCTCGACGCTGAAAAGAAACACGCCGCTCGCGATGCCCTGTCCGTTCCTCGACACCATGTTCCACGGAAGCGTTCCGTTGCCGCCGCGCCCGTCGTGCGCGAGCGTCGAGACGAGATCGCCCGCGATCGTATAGATTCTCACCGTGCTGCGGCACTTCGGGAGATTGCGGAACTCCAGCTTTTCGCCGCTCGGATCGCTGTTGTTCGGCTCGAGCGTCCACGGCGCCGTTCGCTCCCTCGTGACGGGATTCGGCACGACGTATATATCCTCCGGCTCGAAGTCGCCGGACGCCTGGGCCGGCGAATGCGGCTCGACGTAAACGAAATTCGAAATGGGCGTGTCGCGCACGCCGATCGCCTCGGGGCTCCCGTCGAGCAGGAGATGGTCATACGCGATCACGGCGTAGAAATAGGGCATACCGTTCTTCGGCGCGGTGTCGACGAACGTGTAGTACCGCCTCCCCCCCTCGAGCCCGAGATTCCAGCGGGCGAGCGCCTCGAGCGTATCGCACGCCGCGCTCGCGAGCCCCGGCGGACAGGGAACGGGCTCGAGCGGGGCGGCCGCCAGGCGCTCCTCAAACTCGTCGATGACGCTTTCCCGGTCCTCGAGGCGCGCGAGGGGCTCATACTCGAATCCCCCCTCGGAAGGCGGCTTCTTGAAGTCGTTGTCGGGCGGGAGCCCGTTGACGAGATCCCGGGTGTCGACGAGATGCCACAGGTCGGCGCTCGGTCCGCTCGCGGAGGTCGTCCCGAGCGGACGGCGCCAGTCGTCCGCCCGCCAGATCTGGTATCCCTCGAAGTCGTAACGCAGCGTGACGGGATCGCGCGTAATCTCGCTCAGGTTGTCCCAGAAGAGCGTCACCCTGCCGTCGCCGGCCACGGCGCGCATCGAGGGGGGCGGGGACGCAGCGCTCGTTACCCAGTGAATCTGCGTCTCCTT
>JBFYZM010000262.1:0-7327 GCA_041309505.1 Candidatus Krumholzibacteriota bacterium | reverse complement strand
CGCGAGACGGTGAACGGCATGATCGAGACAGCGGCGGACGCGATCGAGACGGCCGTCCGCCAGAGCATCGAGGCCGCGATGCGGCGGTACAACGCAGGCTCTCCTTGACCGTTCGACCTCTTCATGTTATATTCTCAGGCACTTACGGCGAACCCGTCAGCAGCCGTATTTTAATCCCTGCCTTCACGGCGGGTATCCCCTCCAGTGAAGGCCATTTCAAGTCCGAAGGGAGGAGCACATCTATGCGGGCGTACGAGTGTATCTACATTCTGAACCCGTCCCTCGACGAGCAAGCGGTGAAAGAAAAAGCGGTGAAGTACGGCGAAATCGTCACGTCTCGTCAGGGCCAGGTTACGAGCGTCGATCAGTGGGGCAAGCGCAGGCTCGCCTACCCGATCAACAAGGTTTTCGAGGGCTATTACTCATTCATGCGTTTCACGGGAGACGCCGAGATCCTGAAGGAGCTCGGCAGGGTCTTTCGTTTCGACGACATGGTGGTCCGCCATCTCATCTGCGTCGAAGAGCGTCCGAAACCGGTCGAAGCGGCGAAACCGCCCGCCGAAGGGAAGTGAGGAATCATGGCAATGAACGACAAGAGAAACGACAGGAAGAACGACAAGCGGAAGAAAAAAGAGAAGCGGATGCTGCCGACGAAGCCGTGCAGATTCTGCATGGACGATCTCCCGATCGATTACAAGGATCAGTCGTTCCTGAGCCGGTTCATCACCGAGCGCGGGAAGATGACGCCGCGGCGCATCACGGGAACCTGCGCATGGCATCAGCGGGTGCTCGCGCGGGCGATCAAGCGGGCGCGCTCCATCGCGCTCTTGCCCTACGTGAGAGAATATTTTCGCTAAAGGGAGAGTCATATGCAAGTGATCCTCAAACAGAAGATCCAGGGTCTCGGAGACCGCGGGGACGTCGTCAAGGTCAAGGAAGGGTACGCGAGGAACTTCCTGTTCCCGAAAGGCCTCGCGCTCATCTCGACGCCGAGCCAGAGGCGGGTGCTCGATGAGGAGAGCCGTCTCCACGTCGTTCGGGACGTGAAGCTCAAGCAGAGCGTTCAAGCCCTCGCCGAGAAGATGAAGGGCCTCTCCTGCACGCTCGTCGTTCAGGCGGGGGAGGAAGACAAGCTCTACGGTTCGGTCACGGGGCACGACATCGCGAAGGCGATTGCGGATCAGGGATTCGCGATCGACCACAAGCAGGTCGTTCTGGAAGAACCGATCAAGAAGCTCGGCGTCTATTCCGTGTCCGTCAGGCTTCATCGCGAAGTCGAGGTTCCGGTCAAGATCTGGGTCGTGAAAGAATAGGGAACAGGGGCCGTCGCTCCTCGAACGGGAGGGCCGATATCAACGTCCCGGCGCACATTTTCAGGGAGTACGATATCAGAGGCGTCGTCGGCGCCGATCTGACGGAGGAGCTCGTGCGGCGGCTCGGTCTCGCCGTGGCCGCCACCTTCGCGCGCGAGAATATCAGGGAGGCCGTGGTCGGCCGGGACGTTCGCCCGAGCAGCGATTCTTTCTTCGAGGCGCTCTCCGAGGGTTTGACGCGGGGAGGCGTTTCGGTCATCGACCTCGGAGTCGTTCCGACTCCGGTATTCTATTTCGCCGCGAAGAAGTGGGGCGTTCATGGCGGGGTCATGATCACGGCGAGCCACAATCCGAGCGAATTCAACGGCTTCAAGGTTTTGCGCGGCGAGGGTACGATCTTCGGCGCCGATATCCTCGAGCTCAGGGACGTGAGCCTCGGCGATCTCCCGGAGCCGGGAGGCGGCCGCGTCACCCGCAGGAGCGCCGATGCCGAGTACGTCGACTACGTGGCGAATAACATCTCGCTCGCCGGGCCCGTTTCCTTCGCCGTGGACGGCGGAAACGGCACCGCGGGGCTCGTCACGCCCGCCCTCTTCGCCGCGCTCGGCGTGAAGCCGCTCGAGCTGTTCATGGAGCCGGACGGGACCTTCCCGAACCATCATCCCGATCCGACCGTTCCCGAGAATCTCGCCGCGTTGAAGGCCGCCGTGCTCGCGAACAAGCTCGAGATGGGCGTCTCGTTCGACGGCGACAGCGACCGGATCGGCGTCATCGACGATCGCGGGGAGATACTCTGGGGAGACCGTCTCCTCGCGCTGTTCGCGCGCGACGTGCTGCGGAAGCATCCCGGGGCGACGATCATATTCGAGGTCAAATGCTCCGAGAGCCTCATCGAGGACATCGCGAAGCACGGCGGGAAACCGCTCATGTGGAAGGCGGGGCACTCGCTCATCAAACAGAAGATGCGCGAAACGGGAGCGCTGCTCGCGGGAGAAATGAGCGGACACATTTTCTTCGCGGACCGCTATTTCGGCTATGACGACGCGCTGTACGCCGCGTGCCGGCTCCTCGAGATCGTTTCACGCGAGTCCGAGCCGCTCAGCTCGCTCCTCGCGGATCTCGCGCAGTACGAGACGACCCCCGAGATTCGTATCGCGTGCGAAGACGAGCGCAAGTTCGACGTCGTCCGCGCGGTGCGCGATCATTTCAAGAAGACTCACGAAGTGATCGACGTCGACGGCGCGCGGGTGAAATTCGACGGCGGCTGGGGCCTCGTTCGGGCGTCGAACACGCAGCCCGTGCTCGTGCTCCGGTTCGAAGCTTCGACGAAGGAGCTCCTCGAGGCGATCAAGAGAGAGGTCGCGCTCGTTCTCGGTCGCTACGTCGACGTCTCCAAACTCATGGATGCGTGATTTCCATGTATGGAGTAATCCTTGCCGGCGGGAAGGGCACGAGGTTCTAGCCGTTCAGCCGTGCGGAAAAGCCGAAGCAGTTCCTCGACATCACGGGGGAGGGAAGCATGCTCTCCCTCACGTGGAAACGCCTTTCGGCGTTCATTCCGCCCGAGCGCATGATCGTTCTCACGATCGAATCTCTCGTCCCGCTCGTTCGAAAAGAGCTTCCCCGTCTCCGCGCCGACCATATCTTCATCGAACCCGTCGGGCGCAACACGGCGCCTTCGATCGCGGTCGCCGCGGCCCTCGTGCGGCGCTTCGGCGGCGACGAGCCGTTCCTCACCTGCCCGGCCGATCACACGATCGCGAACGAGCGCGCGTTCAGACGGATCGTCCGCGCCGGCGCGGCGCTCGCCGCGAAACACGACGTGCTCGTCACCTTCGGCGTCGCGCCTTCGTTTCCGGCAACGGGATACGGGTACATCGAGGCCGGGCGCGCGTTCGACGCGAGGGGCGGGATCGAGGCGTTCCGGGCGAAGAAATTTCACGAAAAGCCCGACGCGAGACGGGCGGCCGCGTATCTCAAGGCGAAACGGTTCTATTGGAACAGCGGCATTTTTCTGTGGCGGCCCTCGGTTTTTCTCGCGGCGTGGTCGGACTGTATTCCGGCGGGCGCGGCCCGGCTCGGGGCGATCGAGCGCTCGCTCGGGACGAAGGGCTTCAGGCGGGTCGTCGATCGCGAGTACCCGCGGATGCCCTCGATATCGGTCGACTACGGGATTCTCGAGAAGGCGCCGAACGTGGTCGTGATCCCCGCCGATATCGGCTGGAGCGACGTCGGATCGTGGGATTCTCTCTTCGATCTTCTGCGCGCCGACGCGCACGGAAACGCGGGAGCGGGACGCATGGAGATCCTCGATTCGCGGAACAATCTGCTGTTCAATCCCGGAGGCGTGACCGCGGCCGTGGGCGTCGACGACGTCATCGTCGTCGTCGAGGGGAAGACGGTTCTCGTATGCAAGCGGGGCGAAAGCCAGCGCGTTCGCGAGATCGTCGATCGTATGGGGAAACGGCGGCGGCCGGGATCCCGGTCTCGATAAGGAATTCGTTTCAATGAGCGGATGGATAAAGGAGGTACGAATGTTCACGAAGAGGGCTTGTGCGTTCGTTCTGGTCGCGTTCTGCGTCGTCGCGGCGGTTTCGTCCTGCTCGCGCGGAAAGAAGGACGGCGCCATAAAGGTGAAATCCGGGCTCGCCGCGAGAGTCGGCGATATCAAGATCACCGAGGAATTCATGCTACGCACGTTCGAGGAGCTGCCCGACGCTCAGAAAAAGCAGTTCAAGGGGCCCGACGCCCAGGCGAAATTCGTCGACCGGCTCATCGAGCAGCATCTCCTCTACCTCGCGGCGCTCGACGCGAAGCTCGACAAGAGCGACGAGATGCAGGAACGGCTCAGATGGGTCACGATGAATATCCTCGTCGCCGAGTACTTCTCGAAGAAGGTGGCGGACAAGATCACGGTCGAGCCGAAGGAAATCGAAGATTACTATGCGGCCAATCCGAAGGAATTCATCCAGGCGCCCGTCATGCGCGCGCAGTCTCTCTTCACGGCCGCCAGCCTCAAGGCCTTGAAATGGAAGAAACGTCTCGCGGAGGGAGAAGCCCTCAATAAGATCGCGGCGGCCGAGTCCGAGGACAAGGCGACCGCTTCGTCCGGCGGCGACGTAGGCTACTTCAACCTGGGCGGCTACATCAAGGGAGTCGGCGACACCGAGGCTTTCAGCAAGGCGGCCGAAAAGCTCGAAGTGGGCGTCGTGAGCGGGATCGTGCGCCTCAACGACGGCTTCGCCATCATCAAGGTCACCGAGAAGAATGCGGAGAAGACGCAGACCCTGGACGAGGCCCGGCGGACGATCGAGGCCAAGCTGCACGCGCGGAAAACGGAAAACGCGTACGAGACCGCCGTCGCGGAACTCAAGAAAAAGTACAAGGCGGAGAACTATATCAGGGAGCGGCTCGACAAGACGAAGCGAACGGCCGAAGAGCTCTGGGAGATGGCCCAGATCGAGCCCGACGCGCGGAACCGCATCCAGTACTACCGCGATATCGTCAATCTCTACCCGACCCACAAGAACGCCGCCGAGGCGCTCTTCATGATCGGGTTCACCTACGCGGAGGAGCTCAAGGATTTCGTTCAGGCGCGCCGGACCTTCGACGAGCTCAAGCAGAAGTATCCCGATAGCCCGATGCTGGAGTCGGCGAAATGGATGAAAGAGAACATGGAGACGAATCAAACGAAGCTCGAGACGTTCGAAGGCGTCCAGAAGCGCGTGGAAGAGGACAAGGCGCGCACGGCGGAAGAGAACAAGTAGGAGTCGGCGATGGAGCTCGTTGAGGTATCCGTGCGCGGGATAGCGCTCGATCAGGAGCGCCGCCATCCCGTCGTTCTCCTCAAAGCGGAGGACGAGGAGGAAATCCTCCCGATCTGGATCGGCGCCGCGGAGGCGACGGCGATTTTCACGGCGGTCGCGGGCAAGACGTTCGAGCGGCCCATGACGCACGATCTGCTCGCGATCGTCGTCGATGTGCTCGGCGCGGCGGTCGAGCGGATCGAGATCACGGGGCTCCAGGCCGAAACGTACTTCGCGCGCATCGTGCTGAAACGAGGAGACGACGTTTTCTACGTAGACGCGAGACCGAGCGATTCGATCGCTCTCGCGCTGCGGGCCAAGGCGCCGCTCTTCATCGACCGGGATCTGTTCGATGCCCATAAGCGGAGCATCGAGCTCGGTTCGGACGAGGACGACGTGCGCAAGCGTCTCAAGGAGCTCGATCCGGGGAGTTTCGGGGATCTCGACGCCTAGGAGGATCCGGTGATAGAGCCTTTCCAGGACAAGCGGCCGTCGATCGGCGCCGACGTTTTCGTCGCGCCCACCGCCCAGGTGATCGGCGACGTCGAAATCGGCGATTGCGCGAGCGTCTGGCACGGGGCCATACTCCGCGGGGACGTCTGGCGGATTCGCGTCGGGGCGTACACCAACATCCAGGATCTCTGCGTCTGCCACGTCACGACGGGCGGTCCCGATCTCGTGATCGGAGAGCGGGTCACCGTGGGGCATCGGGCCATTCTGCATTCGTGCACGATCGGGGACGGATGCCTCATCGGCATGGGCGCCGTGATCCTCGACGGGGTGAAGATCGGCAGCGGCAGCATCGTGGCCGCGGGGAGCGTTCTGCTCAAGGGGCTCGACGTCCCGCCCTGCTCGCTTGTGGCGGGCGTTCCGGGCACGGTGAAGAAAACGATCGATCGGGCCGCTTCCGAAAGGCTCGGCCGGAACGCCGAGGAATACCACGCGCTGGCGCTCGCGTATCTCGGAAAACAGCGATTCGCGCCTCCGGAGAAGCGGTCATGAAACGAATTCCGAAACGCCGCCTGATGCTCGCCGCCGCTCTTCTGTTCGCGGCGGCGGCGCGTCCCGCGGCCTCCCAGGAGGGCGCCGGAGATCGGGCGAAAACGGCGGAGGCTGCCTCCCGCCGCCGGATCGGAGTTCTCTGCCCGCTCGAAGGGCGATTCGCCTCGCTCGGGGAGTCGTTCCTGCGCGGCGCGTCGGTGGCGCTCAAGGAAGCGCGGCTCAAGGGAATCACGAACGTCGATCTCGTCGTCGGGGACACGCGCGGCAATCCCCTCGAGTGTCGATCGGTCGCCGAACGGCTCATCGCCGAGGAGCGCGTCGACGCGCTTCTCGGCGAGGTGCTCAGCTCTTCGACGATCGCGGCCGCGCAGGTCGCCGAGCTTTCGAAGACGGTGCTTCTGTCTTCCGTGGCGACCGAAGAGGGGATCAGCGACGTCGGAGAGTGGGTGTTCCAGACGGCCACGTCCTCCGAGGTCGAGATCACCGCTCTCGCCACGATGGCCTGCGGCCGGCTCGGGCTCCGGCGCGTCGCGTTCCTGTCTTCCGACGATCTCGTGTCGCGCCGCGTCGCGCGCATTTTCGCGGACGAGGTGGAACGGCTCGGCGGCGAGCTCGTGATCGCCGAATTCTATCCCGAGGGAAGCACCGACTTCGCCGAGTCGATCGGACGCGTTCGGGAGGCCGATCCCGAAGCGCTTTTCATCGCGTCGGGCACGGAGGATCTCATCCTCATCCTGCCGCAGCTCTCCTTTCACGAATTCGGCTCGCAGCTCCTCGGAACGAGCGCATGGAATTCGAGGCGTCTCATCCGGATGGCCGGGAGGGATCTCGAGGGGGCGCTTTTCCCCGCCGATATCGATCAGCGCGAGGGCGAACGTCTCTTCACGGGCGCGTGCGCCCTTGCGAACGAATCTCCGGGGGAGATCAATCAGGTGGTCATCGGAGGCTACCGGGGGGCGAAGCTCGTCCTCGAAGCGCTCGCGAAAAGCAAATCGGGAGGCGCGCCCCTGAAGGAAGAGATATCCCGTCTTCTCGAAAAGAGGCGGCACCCGTTTCTCGATCTTGTCGCGGGGGAGGGGATCCTGTTCTACACCGTGAGAAACGAAAAGGCCGTGGAATACGGCGTCCTCAAGACGGAACGCTAGCGGCGCAGCTGGAACTTCACGAGAAAGCTCACCCAGAAAGAAACGGACGTCCCACCCTCAC
>JBFYZM010000261.1:0-4374 GCA_041309505.1 Candidatus Krumholzibacteriota bacterium | reverse complement strand
ATGAGTTCCCCGGGATTGACGAGCCACGTCGAGCCCACGCGCTCGATCTTCGCATGGTGCGTGTGCCCGTAGAAGACGGCCGTGTACTTCCCGGTGCACGCGAGGCCGCGCGCGAACTCGGGGCGGTGCGTGAAGGCGACCTCGCCGTTCTCCGTCTCCACGAAGCCGACCTCGCCGTGAATCTTCACGTTCGGGAATTTCTTCGATGCGACGTTGTTGATCGTGTACCGGTCCCCCTCGTTGTTGCCGAATACGACGTGCACGGGCCCTTTGAACGCGGCGAGCCGGTCGATGACGAACGGGGAGACGAGATCCCCGCAGTGGAAGAGCGCCGAGACGCCCGACGCGTTGATCTCGGCGAGCGCAGCCTCGAGATTCTCGAGGTGATCGTGCGTATCGCTGATGACGGCTACCTTCATCGCAGCTCCTTTCTCTCCCTCTACGCCCGCAGTATACCAGAAAATCCGGTCGTATGACGAGCGGGGCGCCGCATGGCACGCCTCTTGAATTACCGCCGTACGGAGAGGGCGCATGCCCTCTTATCAATTCACGGTGAGAGGAATCGTAATGCCACGCATGGAGAAAGCACAACTCATTACTATGGAAGAACTTAAAGAGATGCGCGCAGGATCGATCAGCGTCTGCATGATCGCCCGCGACGAGGAAGAGAACATCGCCGAGGCCCTCGCAAGTGTCAAGGATCTTGCCGATGAGATGATAGTTGTCGATACAGGGTCGGAGGACGCTACGATCCTCGAGGCGAAAAGGCTCGGGGCGAAGATCTACGAGATTCAATGGAACAACGATTTCAGCGAGGCGCGGAACTTCGCCCTGTCGAAGGCGACGAGGGAGTGGATTCTCGTCCTCGACGCGGACGAGCGAGTGTCCATCGACGACCACGAAAAGATCCGTTCGCTCGTGCGCGAATCGGAATCCGCGGCTTTCATGTTCGAGCAGCGCACCTATACGCACGCATCGTGCGGCCCGGGGCTCCAGACGCAGTCCGATCGGGACGAAGCGTCGATGGGGTGCGCCGCGAGTTTCAGCGATCGCCAGATCAGGCTCTTTCGAAACGGCGCCGGTGTTCAATACGCCTGCGAGATTCACGAGAACATTGAGGAGTCGCTCATGATGGCCGATATCCCCGTGCGCGAGAGCGGCCTTGCGATCCATCATTACGGGAGAATCGCGCCGTCGGATCGCGTGTACCGGAAGGCGGCGGCCTGGAGCGCGCTCGAGCGGGAAGGCGTCGGGGCGTGCCCCGGCGCATCCATGTACCTTTACGAAATGGCGGTCCAGCTTCTCGAGCTCGGCAGACTCGACGGCGCGCTCGCGCACGCCGAAGTCGCGCTCGATCTCGATCCGCAGCGCTGGGAATTCTCGAATGTCGCGGGGCTCGCGCACCTGAGAAGCGGGCGCAGGGAACGGGCGATCGCATGCTTTCGCGACGGGCTTCGCGCGGCCGGCGAGCCCCACGCCGAGCTCAGCAACAACATGGGCGTCGCGCTCATGGAGAGCGGCGAAAGCGCCGAGGCGCTCCTCCATTTCGAGCGCGCCCTCGAGATCGATGACGATAACGCGGACGTTCTCCGAAACGCGGCTTCCGCGTGCGCCCTTGTCGGCGAGCTCGACAGGGGGCTCGAGTATATCGCGCTCTCGCTCTCGAAAGATCCGTTCGCGGCCCATTCGCACGCGATCCACGCCGATCTCCGGTACCGCCTGAACGATTTCGCCGCCGCGGGACGCATTCTCGAAACGATGCGGTTTCTTCCCGAAACGCCGTTCAAGGTGTACCTCAAGGTCATCCAGCTCTATACGCGCATGCACATGATAGACGAAGCGGACGAGGTCGTTCGGAAGGCGCTCGAGGAATTCCCCGGGCGGGAGGATCTTCTCTACCTCGCGGGCAAGATCGCGGAGCTTCACGGAGACGACGACCGTGCGATCGGCCTCTACCGGCGCGCTCTCGCCGCCGGTCCGGGGCACGCCGACGCGCTCTCGAGCCTCGGCTGCATCCATGAGCGGAGAGCGAATCTCGACGACGCGCTCGACGCGTTCCGGGAAGCGCTCCGCCTCAAACCGCACGACGCGCAGCTCGAGCTGAACGTCGGCATCGTTCTCGACAAGCTCGGCCGGATCGAAGAGGCCGAACGCCACTTCGAGAGAGTGAAAGGGATCGAAGAGGAGTCCGGATTCGCCTGCAACGCGCTCGGCTGCCATCTCGCCAAGACGAACAAGCTCGACGAGGCGCTCGTCTATTTTTCGAAAGCGGTCGAGCTGGAGTCGAACAACGCGATGTACTACCAGAATCTCGGACTCGCATGCGAAAAGATGAATCTCGTCGACCGGGCGGCCGCGGTGTACGAGCGTCTGGCGGCGATCGATCCCGAAACGACCCCGTTCGTGCGCGAGAGGCTCAGCCGGCTCAAGAACCCGATCGTGTAGAAGCGCCGAGGGATCGCCGGCCGCGCCGGAGATACGGGCTCTCATTCGACACAGCTTCGCCGGGCGTCGATATTCCCCTCCGTCACTATCTCCAGGCCCGAGGCCCATTGACTTGGAAGAGATATTCCTGTATAAGAAACTCAATTTCCATCCCGAACGTCGAACAGGAGCGCGCGTAATGTCATGCTTCATCATCGCCACCATCGGCGGCCGCGGATCGCTCTTTGACTATTTCTCGGCTCTTGGCACCGAGCTCATCTCGAGGGGGCACCGAGTGATCATTCTCCTCGACGGGCAGGATCGCAGGGCCGAGGACACGGGGCACGATCCTTCGATCCTGACGTGGCCCTCGCTCCGCGCGACCGAGTGGCGCGACGCGAGATTCCTGCACGCCCTGATCGAACGGCACCGTCCCGCCTGCATCATCAGCAATTTCTCAGCGGTCACTATCTGCACCCTCGTCGGTTGGCTCGATCGCGTGCCGGCACGCGTGGCGTGGAGTCATACCCTGATGAGGCCAATAGCGATGGACCTCACCATACCCCGATGGAAGCTGCGATACCTTGTGCGGCGCAGGGGATACGTTGCAAAGTTCGCGACACACCACATAACGGCGAGCGAGGCGCTGGCGAAAGAACTGCAATCAACCTTCGGCGTGCCGGCGGCCAGAATTCGCATCCTCCGGTTTCTGCTTCCCGATCCACCGGCGATCCATGTGCCCATTCGCCGGAACGTCGTGCTCTGCCCGAGCCGCCACGATCCGTGCAAGGGCCATAGCGTGCTCATCCGGGCGGTCCCCTTCATCAGGGTGGCCTGCCCCGATATAACCATCGAGTTCCTGGGAAAAGGATCCATGAGGGGCGCGAACGAGAGTCTCGCCGCCTCGCTGGGCGTTCAGGATGCATGCAGATTTCTGGACGCGGTTCCGCAACTGAAGGTGCGGGAGCTTATGGCCTCCGCGGCTCTCGTTGCGGTGCCGAGTCTCGACGAGGCCTTCGGCCTCGTCAACGTGGAGGCGGCGAGCGTCGGCACCCCCGTCGTGGGATCGGCCGTTGGCGGGATGCCGGAAGTAATCATCGACGGTGAAACGGGGTTCCTCGTCCCGCCGGACGATCCACGCGCCCTGGCCGAAAAGATCGTTCTCATCCTGAAAAGCGAGGATCTCAGGCGCCGGCTTGGACGCGCGGCTCGAGAGCGCTTCGAAAGCACTTTCAGCATGCGGAATATGCCGGAGCATGCGGACTTCTTCGAAAGCATCGTCGGCGGTACCGGTTCATAGGGAATTTCGACCTCTCCGCCCTTTTCCCGAAGTAACCCTCTCCGCCGCGCAGTTCCCTCTCTTCAGTCCATAGTACAGGGGAATATCCGCATCAATATCCCGCCTTGAACGGAACATGCATTCCATGCGAAAATAGGCGAGCAATGATTTCGCTCGTATACATCGGCAGGGAGCGGCGCGAATGAAACGCCTCAAGACAGGGCTTGCCCTGAGCGGCGGCGTGGCGAAGAGCGTCGCGCATATCGGGGTTATTCGCGCGCTCGTCGAGCAGAAGATCGACATCGACTATCTCGCCGGCACGAGCGGCGGCGCGATGGTCGGCGCATTCTTCGCCGCTGGAAAATCCATCGCCGAGCTCGAGGCGCTGGGCTCCGGCGTGCATTGGAAGAACCTCGCCGGAATCACGGTGCCCCGCCTCGGTTTCCTTTCGGGCGAGAAGGTCAGGAGATTCGTCGCGGACGAGATCGGCGACATCGAGTTTCGCGACCTCAGGATTCCTATGGCCGTCGTCGCCTCCGATCTCACCGCGGGAGAGCGCAGGGTGTTCACGGCGGGCAAGGTCGCCCTCGCGTGCCAGGCGAGCAGCGCGGTTCCCGAGTTCTACACGCCGGTAGAAATAGACGGGCATCTCTTCATCGATGGCGGGCTTT
>JBFYZM010000260.1:0-8588 GCA_041309505.1 Candidatus Krumholzibacteriota bacterium | reverse complement strand
GCGCAGCGAGCCTTGCTCGCGAGCACGGGCGGGGTGCAGTCGCCGACAGGACCCGCGTATCGAGCGAGCACGCGCGGGGAAGAATCAGCGGCAGGACCCGCGTATCGTGCCTCCCGGGCAGCCCCGCCGTTTCCACTTCCCATCCGCCGTTTTGTGTAGTAGGATAGGCGGGCTTTTCGTACACCGGTTCATCAGGGTTGTTTCCGCTTTGTTCATTCATGTCCAGTCGTTATCCGGAAGGAGGCGGTATGCACAGAGGCACAAGGACTTCGTTTCTCTTCGCGGTCGTCCTTGCAGCGTTCTCGCTGCTCGTCCTGGCGCAGGCGCAGGTTGCGGCGCAGACGCTCGAAGAGAAGGTCAAGACATTCGATCTCAAGAACGGGATGAAATTCCTCGTCGTCGAGCGGCACGAGGCGCCCGTCGTGTTCTGCGCGGTCGCGTTCAACGTCGGCGCGGCGAACGAATGGCCGAACGTCACCGGCATCTCCCACCTGCTCGAGCATATGATGTTCAAGGGCACGGAGATGATGGGGACGAAGAATTACTCGAAGGAGCGTCCCTATTTCGAGAAAACCGACGCCCTCGGCGAAAAGACGATCGCCCTGAGGAAAGAGATGGGCGAATGGCGTTTCACGCGCTTCCAGGCGTTCGGCCGCCAGGTGATCGAGTCGTTCTCCAAGGAGGAGAAGGAGCGTATCGGCACCGATAAGAGCGAGCAGAACAAGCTGTTCACCGCGAAGATACGCAACATGGCGCAGCTCCCCGACTCCATCGGCGCGGTTCCGTACCTCGTCAAGGACGGCGGCGTCAATTATCTGGACAAGTACCTCGAGTACGAGCTCGCGTGGGGAGAGATCGCGAAGCTCCTCGACGAGCAGCGCGAGTTCATGGTGAAGGACGAGCTCTGGGGCCAATTCATGAACAACGGCTCCCGGTTCCTCAACGCCTTCACGTCGAACGATATGACCGTCTATCTCGAATATCTCCCGGCGAACAGGCTCGAGCTCTTCATGACTCTCGAGTCCGACCGGTTGGAATCGGCCGTATTCAGGGAATTCTGGTCGGAACGCGACGTCGTCATGGAGGAGCGCCGTTTGGGAGAGAACGATCCCGACGAAGTCCTTGGAGAATCGTTCTACTCGGTCGCGTTCACGGCGAGCCCCTACAAGTGGCCCGTCGTCGGCTGGATGAGCGATCTCCAGACGATCGACCGCAAGGAGCTCCAGAAATACCACGATATGTTCTACACGCCGAACAACGCCATCGGGATCGTCGTCGGCGACGTGAAGGTCGAGCAGGTGAAAAAGCTCGCGGAGAAATACTTCGGGCCGATTCCGGCGAAACCCGCGCCGGCACGCCTCGAGACGCGCGAGCCCGCCCAGCGGGGGGAGCGCCGTCTCGTCGTCGAGCATACGGCGAATCCCAAGCTCATGATCGGATTCCACAAACCCATCTACCCGAATCCCGACGCGGCGCCGATCGCCGTTCTCGAGAGCATCCTCGGGGGAGGGCGCACCTCGCGCCTCTACAAGACGGTTTTCGAGGAGAAGCAGCTGACCGCCGAGGAGCCGCGGGTGTATGACGGCCCCGGCGAGCGGTACGACAATCTCATGGTGATCGAGGCGCTGCCGCGCAGCCCGCACACGCTCGAGGAAGTCGAGCAGGCCCTTCTCGAAGAGATCGAGAAGATCAAGAAAGAGCCCGTCACCGAGCGCGAGCTCCAGCGCGTCATGAATCAGCTCGACGCGGACCTGATCCGCTCCCTCGGATCGAACCTCGGCATCGCGTTCCAGATCGCCCTCGGCGAGCTCTACTACGGAGATTTCCATGCGAACTTCCGGAGCTTCGAGCGCATCAAGAAGGTCACCGCCGCGGACGTTCAGCGGGTCGCGAACGAATATCTGACCGCGAATAATCGCACCGTCGGCTATCGCGTCCAGACGGAAGCGAAAGAGGGCGCGGAGGAGCAGATAGACGAGCAGGCGCTCATGCAGTGGGTCCAGAGCCTTCCGCAGGAAGAGAAAATGGCGATATTCCAGAAATTCCAGACCCTCAGGACCGAAGCTGAGCAGGAAGCATACGGGAAAGAACTCTGGGAGCGCGCGAAGGCCGCTCTGGGCAAGAAGTAAAGGAGAGGAACCATGCGGAAAAGAGCCTTTATCGTTCTCCTGGTCGCGGTGCTCGCCGTATCGTTCGCGTCTCTCGCGTTCGCGGCGAAGCGCCCGCATCCCGACAAGCTGAAATACGATCCGCTCAAGGTCTCGACCCCGGCGTATACCGAGCTCGCGCTCTCGAACGGGATTACAGGATTCTTCATCGAAGATCACGAGATTCCCGTCGTCGACATCGTCCTCGCCGTGAGGACCTACTTCCCCGACAAGGGCGCGTACGGTCTCAACGAGATGGCCCAGTGGGTCATCCGGAACGGCGGCACGGAGAAATGGCCGGGCGACAAGCTCAACGACGAGCTCGAGTTCCTCGCGGCGAACATCGAGGTCTACGGCGGCAACCTGAGCACCATGATCGCCGTCAACTGCCTCAAGAAGGATTTGCCGCGCGTTCTCGAGATCTTCGGCGACCTCGTCATGAATCCGGCGTTCCCCGGCGACAAGGTCGAGATGAAACGCAAGACGATGCTCGAGGACATCCGCCGCAAGAACGACGAACCGAACGCGGTCCAGCGCCGCGAGTTCGGGAAGCTCATCTACGGGGATCACCCGTACGGCTGGGAATCGACGACGGCGAGCGTTAACGCGATCACGCGCGACGGCCTCGTCACATTCCATTCGACCTATTTCCGTCCGAACAACGCGATTATCGGGATCAGCGGCGACGTGACGAGGGACGAGATCGTCGGGATGCTCGACAAGGCGTTCGGCGGCTGGTCGAAGGCCGACGTGGCGATTCCGAAAGTGCCTGAAGTTGCGCCGAGCGCGCCGAGCGTCAACTACGCGTTCATGGACATCAACCAGACGTATCTCTCGCTCGGCCATCTCGGGATCAACTCGAACGATCCCGACCGGTGCGCGGTCAACATCATGAACTTCATCCTCGGCGGGGGAAGCTTCACGTCGTGGATCACGGAGCAGGTCCGCAGCGACGAGGGGCTCGCCTACTCGGCCGCGTCGCGCTATTCGTCCGACGCGTTCGCGAAGGGGATGTTCATGGCGTTCGCGCAGACCAAAGCCGACGCGACGAGCCGCGCCACGACGATCATCATCGAACAGATCAAGAAGATGCGGGACACGGGCCCGACGGCGGAGGAGGTCAGGAAGGCGGTCGATTCGTACGTCAACGGCCAGGTGTTCGACAGCGAATCGAAGTCGCAGGTCGTGCGCCGTCTCGTGCAGCTCCGCTTCGAGGGACGAGCGCTCGATACGCCGGAGAAGGACATGGAGGCGTACGCGAAGCTTTCGGTCGCCGACATCAAGGCGGCGGCGCAGAAGTACCTCATGCCCGACAAGCTTACGATGCTCTTCGTCGGGAACGCGAAACTCTTCGACCGGCCGCTGAGCGACTTCGGCCCGGTGAACGAGATCAAGCTCGAGAAGGAGTAAGGCGCGCCCATGCGCGACGTTGTCGCATTGATTCTCGGAGGGGGAAGGGGCACGAGGCTCTTCCCCCTCACGAAAACGCGGTCAAAGCCCGCGGTGCCGCTCGCCGGCAATTACCGTCTCATCGACGTTACGGTGTCGAACTGCATCAACTCGAAGATTGACCAGATCTACGTGCTCACGCAGTTCAACTCGGCCTCGCTCAACCAGCACATCTCGAAGACGTACCGGTTCGACACCTTTTCGAGCGGTTTCGTCGAGGTCTTCGCCGCCGAGCAGACGCCGTCGTCGCTCGACTGGTTTCAGGGCACGGCGGACGCGGTGCGCAAGGTCTTCCCGCACGTCGCCAATTTCTGCCCGAAGGACGTCATCGTTCTCTCGGGGGATCACCTCTACCGCATGGACTACGTCGATTTCATCGCGCGACACCGGATGCTCGGCTCCGACATAACGGTCGCGGTGAAACCGGTTCCCCCGAGCAGGGCGCACGAGTTCGGCGTTCTGCACGCGGACGGGAAGGGGCGCGTCGTCGAATTCCGGGAGAAGCCGAAAGGCAAATTCCTCACCGACATGCGCACGAACACGAAGACGCTCGGCCTTCCGACGGCCGACGCGAAACGCCGGCCGTATCTCGGTTCGATGGGCGTGTATCTCTTCAAGTTCGACGCGCTGAAGGACGTGCTCGAGCGCGATCCGCGCATGATCGACATCGCCAAAGAGATCATTCCGGACGCGCTCACGAGGCTCAAGGTTCAGGCGTACCTCTTCGACGACTACTGGGAGGACATCGGAACGATCCCGTCGTTCTACCACGCGCACATGGATCTGCTCTCGCCGCTCCCGCCGTTCAATCTCTTCGACGAGCGGCGTCCGCTTTACACGCACTACCGTTTTCTTCCGGGGCCCAAGATCAACGACGGCCGTATCGAGCGTTCGATTCTCAACAGCGGCTGCATCATCGAGCGCGCGACGATCAAGCGCTCGATAATCGGCGTGCGGACGCGGGTGGGGGAGGGATCGACGATCGCGGATTCGATCGTGATGGGCGCCGATCTCTACGAGCTCCCCTGGGAGCAGGGAGAGCGGCTGCCGCTCGGGATAGGGAAGCGGAGCGTCATCCGCGGGGCGATCGTCGACAAGAACGCCCGCATCGGAAGCCGCGTCATCCTCGCGAACAAGAAAGGCCTCGTGAACTACGACGATCCCGCAGAGCGCTTCTACATCAGGAGCGGGATCATCGTCGTGCCGAAGGGCGCCACCATCGAGGACGGGACGGAAATCTAGCGATACGCGGGTCCTGCCGCTGATTGCACCCCGCGCGTGCTCGCTCGCACAGCGAGCTGCGCGCCGCGCGGGGACCCCATCAGTGTCACCCGCTATTCGGGGCGTCATCCGCGTGAACACAAGAGGAGTCCCGAATCGTTTCCGATTCGGGACTCCGGTGGGGTCTCTTCCGCCGGGCGCGAGGCGCCCCGCGTTATTTTACTTGTAGCTGGCCTTTATCGCTCCCCAGCTGGTCTTCTCCGTTCCCAGCACGCAGTCGTGAATGATCGAGCCGTTGGTGATGACGAAATTGCATCCCATGACGTCGACCGAAACCCACTCGGGGTTGTAGGGCCAGATCGTGAAGTCGGTGGAGAAATGCTGCACCTGAGGGAAGGTCCCGCATAGATGCAGCACGGTGGAGCGTTCGATGTACAGCGCTTCATCGGCGCCGGGAAGCGGCGGCTCCGTGTTGCCGTAGCCGAGTGCCGACCATGCTCCCGTCGACCAGTTGATCGCGACCGTTATATCGGTCGTGCAGGTTGGATTGTAGGCGACCCAGTCGAATTCGATGTGGATGATCTTGCCGCGGGACGCATCGAACGGATGATCGTAGAACCACTGGTTGATCCACATGGAGGGGTACACGAACCATTCGCCGTTGTTGAAGCCGCTTCCTCCGCCGCTGAGGACGTTGCCGGCCCCGACCGTGATATAGAAGTTGTCGAATCTCGGTTGGGCGGACGCCGAAACGGCGAATAGCATTATCGCCAGAACGAGCATTATTGCACATTTCTTCATGGGGGGTTCCTCCCGTTGCTTTCCTGCACCGTCGCGCTTGCCGAATCCCTCCCGTGAAGGCCCGGGCACTGCCTCCCGGGAAATCGATTGCCGCAACGCACCTGTTGATATAATGGCTCTATTCGCAGTATGTTACGCCGCCACCTCCCTTCGGGGTCCGATTGCCCGCCGGACCATTTCATGAGTGCACATTGAGGATGAGCATTATACCAGAAACGAAAACTCATTTCAATAGGCATACACGGATTTGCACGGATTTCACACCCGACGAGCGGGTGGCGCTGAGGGGGCCCCCGCGCGGCGCAGGCCGGAACCCTCTACTAGCGGGTGGCGGCGACGGGGTCCCCGCCCGCTGCACAGCGAGCCTTGCTCGCGAGCACGGGCGGGGTGCAGTCGCCGACAGGACCCGCGTCCGCGCGGGGTGCAATCGGTGACAGGACCCGCGTATCGTGCGAGCACGCGCGGGGAAGAATCAGCGGCAGGACCCGCGTATGTCCTAGAGATCGATCTCGAAGAAGCGCTCGACGCTGGTCGGGTTGGTGGGGTCGATGGCGCGGGTTTGGCCGGCCGGTCGGAAGCCTTTCTTCAGGTAGAGCGCATGAGCGGCCGTGAGCAAAACGTCGGACCACAGAACCATTCGCCGGAATCCTCGAGACATGGCCCAGCCGCGAGCGGTCGCGAGAAGCCTCGTCGCAAACCCGCGGCGGCGGTACGCCTTGCCGACATAGAGGCGCTTGAGCTCGCACGTGTCCCCCTCGCGGGGAAGGACGCCGACGCACCCCGCGATCGTGCCGCCGTCGTCGAGCACCCAGAAGGCACCTCCCGCGTCCTGGTACGTCGACTGCACGTCGACGAGATCCGCTTCGAACTCGTCGAAGTCGACGACGTAGCGGTAATCGTCGTAAACGGATTTGATGACGGCGACGACGCCCGGCTTGTCCTCGGGGCGAAAATCGCGTATGACAGGTCCACCGCCGTCGGGCCGGGGCGCGTCTTCGCGGGGCGCGATCATCGCTCGCCGGCTCCGCGGTAGCGGTTCGTGATGGGAAGCCGACGGTCACGGCCGAAGGCCTTGGGCGTGATTTTGATCCCCGGCGCGCCCTGCCGCCGCTTGTACTCGCTCCCGTCGATCATGCGGATCGTCTTCCGCACGAGGGCCGCGTCGAGGCCGCGTGCGACGATCTCGTCGAAACCCATGTCGCGCTCGACGTAGAGCTCGATGATGCGGTCGAGCGTCGCGTACGGAGGGAGCGTGTCCTCGTCGAACTGCCCGGGGCGCAGCTCGGCCGTCGGCCGCCGGCGGAGGATCGACGCCGGGATGGCCGGCGAGCGGCGGAGCGAGTTCCGGTAGCGGCAGAGCGGGTAGACGAGCGTCTTGGGAACGTCCTTGATCACGGCGAAGCCGCCGGCCATGTCGCCGTAGAGCGTGCAGTAGCCGACCGCGAGCTCGCTCTTGTTTCCCGTCGTGAGCACGAGCCAGCCGAACTTGTTCGAAAGAGCCATGAGAATATTGCCCCTGATGCGCGCCTGGATGTTCTCTTCGGTCACGTCCTCGCGGCGGCCCCTGAACGGCGCGCGCAGGGAGGCGAGATACGATTCGTACATACCGGCTATCGGGATTTCGATCAGTTCCGCTCCGAGGTTCGCGCAGACGATTCGCGCGTCGCGGAGTGTTTCGCGGGACGTGAACGCGGACGGCATCGTGACGCCGGCGACTCGATCCTTGCCGAGCGCGTCGACGGCCACCGCCGCGACGAGCGCGGAATCGACGCCGCCGCTCATTCCGAGAACGACCTTCGAGAAGCCGTTCTTGTTCACGTAGTCGCGCGTGCCGAGAACGAGGGCGCGGTACACCTCTTCGATCGCGTCGAGGTGCGCGGCGCGATGAGGCAGTGCTCGAATTTTCCGGCGGAGCGGCGGAAGGGGCGCGCAATCGACGATCTCGACCCGTCGGTGGACGCCGACGAACGGAGAGGGGAGCCGCGCCATTTCGGGACGCGCGGCGGCCGGATCGATGTCCGCGACGAGAAGATCCTCCTCGAACGCCTTGCCCCGCGCGATCGTTCTTCCGTCGGGAGAGGCGATCACGCTGCACCCGTCGAAGACGAGCTCGTCCTGGGCGCCGACGAGATTGACGTAGCAGAGCCAGCAGCCGTTCTCGCGGGCGCGCCTCTGCATGAGTTTTTCGCGCTCCCTGCCTTTCCGGCGGTGGTAGGGAGACGCCGATATATTGACGACGACACCCGCGCCGCCGAGAAGCACCTGCGAGGCGGTCGGCCCGTCGTCGACCCAGACGTCCTCGCAGACGCTCGTTCCCACGGGCACGCCGCCGAAGTTCACGACGAGCGCGTTTTCCCCCGGCTCGAAGTAGCGTTTCTCGTCGAATACCCCGTAGTTCGGGAGGTTGAGTTTGCTGTACGTCGCGGCGATCTTCCCTTCGGCGAGCACGTGGCATGCGTTGAAAGGACGGGCGCCGGGGCGCGCGGGGGGCTCGGGGGCGCCGACGAGCATGACGATTCCCTTCGCCTCGCGGGCGACCGTGCGCAGGGCGCGCGCGCAGTCCTTGAGAAACTGGGGCTTGAGGAGAAGATCCTCGGGAGGATAGCCGCAGAGCACGAGCTCGGGGAACGCGACGATCTGCGCGCCGCGCTTCTTCGCCTCGGTCGTCATGCGGCGGATGGCGCGGACGTTCCCGTCGAAGTCCCCCACGGTCGGATTGATCTGGGCGAGGGCGATGCGGATCTTCATGGAGCCGATACTATCACGGGAGCGGCCCCGGGAGAAGCCCTAACGAGAACGCGATCCGGATGCGGGGGCCGCCGTCGGGCGCGAGACCAAAAGAATGAAACTATACGGCCGCCGCGCCGTAATAGCAGAGAGATATCATCGGAAGCGCAGAGAAAGGAGCCCGCGATGAAATGGGTGTTTGTTGTATCGACAATTCTTTTCCTCACAATAGGTTATCAGCCT
>JBFYZM010000259.1:0-26118 GCA_041309505.1 Candidatus Krumholzibacteriota bacterium | reverse complement strand
TGGATCGCGCCGCGCGAGCCGGGCTGGCCGGTCGCCGGGTACACGTCGCCCCTTCTCGTCGACGCGGACGGTGATCCGAGCACGTTGGAAGTGTTTGCCGGCTCGGACGACGGAAAGCTCTACGCATGGAAATCGGATGGGACGCCGCTTGCCGGCTGGCCCGTCGATCTCGGCAGCGCGGTCGTCTGCCCGGCGGCGGCGGGAGACATCACCGGAGATTCGGGCGTGGAAATCGTGGCCTGCGACGCCAACGGGCTGGTCAAGGCCTATTCGAGCACCGGAGTCAAACTCTGGGAATACTGGGCCACCAACGGTTATGACGCCATACTGGCGCTCGCGGATCTCGACGGCGACGGCAAGCTCGAGGTCCTCTGCGGCGATACGACTTGGCAGGCGAGGCTCCTCTTTCTCGAGGGTGACGGAACACCGTACGGCGGCCTCGGCCTCTACGATCCCTCCAGCGCTCCGGCTGCTGCCGACGTCGATGGTGACGGAAGGGCCGAAATCGCGGTTTTTGTCCGTCAATCCCCGTTTCCTGTTCCGGGGAAAGCGGGCCTCGGGACCGCGATGACGAAAGCGGAGTATCCCATGGATGGCGTTTATCTCTTTAATGACGACGGGACGATCTGCGCCGGCTGGCCGGTTGTGGTCGATCCGACGACCCTGGCAGGGGATCCGGTTATCGGCGACGTCGCCGGCAACCATCAGGGTCTCGAGATCGTCGCAGCGGCAAAGGACGGATTGGTGTATGCGTGGGATGCCGCAGGGAACCCATGCTTCCCGCCGGTGCAGGTTCCCGGCATGATCGAGTCCTCTCCCGCGCTCGCGAACTTCGATCGCGACGGCTATCTCGACATCGCCGTGACGTCGAAGCGGCAGACGGTGATAGAGGGGAGCATCTTCTGGGAATGCTTCACGAGCGTCATCAGCGGGAAGGGAGCGATCGTCGATTCGAGAAAGATCTGGCAGGGGCCCTCCGATCCCGGCGCGCTTCCCGCGCCGATTGTTATCGGGAATCCGCCCGCGGCTCTCGCGGCGACACCCGACGGCCGGATCGACGCGACGGATCCCGCCCTGTCGTTCTTCTGCTGCGACTCGATCGTCTCGACCCCCGCGGCGGGGGACATCGACGGCGACGGATGGATCGAGGTTCTCGCCGTGTCGGGAGACGATTCGCTCTACGCCTACGAGCTCTGCACGAGCCGCGCGGCGTCCGACGCTCTCTGGTGGCCCATGTTCCGCCGGGACCCCGCGCGGAGCGGCTCCTACGGCTACGAGCCGGTGACCGGCGTCGACGACGATCAGAGCGCGGCGACTCCTTCCGTCACGAGTCTTCGTTCGATCTATCCGAATCCGTTCAATCCGACGGCGAGGATCGCTTTCGACGTGAGCGCGCGACCGAGAGTCGTGCTCGCGATCTACGACGTCTCGGGCCGCTCCGTGGCCGTTCTCGTCGACAGACAGATGGAGCCCGGCCGGTACGAGGCGATCTGGAACGGTCGCGCGGGCACGGGCCGGAATGTCGCGTCGGGAATCTACTTCTGCAGGCTTATGGCCGGGAGTACTCTCGAAACGAAGAAAATGGTGCTTTTGCGCTAGTGCCTTCAGCCGCTGAAGGTTAGTACCGTATTTTCGTGGGGCGGCCACCGGAGCCGCCCTTTTTTCTTGAATTAGCTACATAACCTATGATACAATAATGCATTGTACATGCATGCTGGAATGATTATTATTGTTCCGGGATAATGCTTGCGGCATAAGCTCTTATTCTGCTCGAATCGGAGGTTCCCGATGAAGAAGGCGTGTCTCGGTATCGGCATTTTCGTCGTCGTGATGGCTGCCGTTTCGTTCGGAGCGTTCGCGCAGCAGGCGGATCTCGCACAGATGTCAAGGGATCTCGCCGTGAAGAGCGGCGCCGACCGCGAGGCCGCTCATGCGCTTGCCGCGAAGAACGGTTGGCCGATACGGGGAACCGGTCAGGACGGAAGCATCTTCGAGCTCCAGAAGATATTGAACGGCTTCCCGCGCTATTACGCGACGCTCAACACGAACGCGGCGATCTCGACGCGCGCCGACTCGGTGAACACGGCGATCGGAGGCGGGAGCGGTTTCGTTCTCAGGCTCTGGGACGGCGGCAAGCCGCGGACGACGCATCGCGAGTACGCCGGCCGCGTCACCTGGGCCGACGCGAACCCGAGCGCGATCGCGGGGCACTCGACGCACGTCGCGGGAACCATGATCGCGACCGGCATCCGGGCGGGGGTCAAAGGGATGTCGTACGCGGCGACCATCCGCGCTTTCGAATGGAACAGCGACGGGAGCGAAATGGCGAGCGAGGCTGCCGGGGGCGCGAATCTCTCGAACCATTCGTACGGATATCTGGCGGGCTGGTATTACAACACGTCCAACAGCTACTGGTACTGGTACGGCGACACCGCGGTGAGCGAGGTCGAGGACTACAATTTCGGATTCTACGATTCGGAGGCGCGAAGCTACGATCAGATACTGAACGCGGCGCCGAACTACCTGCCGGTCGTTTCGTCCTCCAACGATCGCGACGACGCCGGGCCCGCGCCGGGCTCGAAGCATTACTACTATGACGCGCGCTACGGCACATGGCGTTTCAGCTATAAGACGCGCAACGGGGACGGCGGCACGACCGGTTACGATTGCATCCCGTTCGGTTTCCAGATTTCGAAGAACACGCTCGTGGTCGGCGCGGTGCAGGACGTGCTCTCCTACACGGGACCGTCGAGCGTCGTTCTCGCCGCCTTCAGCAGCACGGGCCCGTGCGACGACGGGAGAATCAAGCCCGACGTCGTCGGCAACGGCATGGAACTCCTGTCCTCGTACTCGACGAACGATTCTTCCTATGCGATCGCGAGCGGCACGTCGATGGCCTCTCCGAACGTGTGCGGCTCGCTCGGACTCGTCGCCGACTACTACCGGGATACTCATGGCGGCACGGCGATGTGGGCCTCGACGCTCAAGGCGCTCGCGATTCACACGGCGCTCGAAGCGGGATCGAACCCCGGTCCCGATTATCTGTTCGGCTGGGGGCTTCTCAACGCCTACGCCGCATACACAATCGCCAACATGGATTATCTCGACGACTCCAAAGGATTCGTCGAGCAGTTCACCCTCAGCCAGGGTCAGACGATCGAGATCGGCTATCGGGTCCCCGCCTCGACTCCCGAGCTCAGGGCAACGATCTGCTGGAACGATCCGGCCGGCACGCCCCCCGCGATCTCGCTCAACCCGCGCACAAAGATGCTTGTGAACGATCTCGACCTGCGCGCGATCAAGGGAGTCGACACGAACTACCCGTGGCGTCTCGACGTGTATAATCCGTCGAACGCCGCGACGAAGGCCGACAACAACATCGATAACGTCGAGCAGGTCGTGGTCGCGACGCCGACCCCCGGCGTATATATGATACGGATCACGCACAAGGGAACCCTGAACGGCGGATCCCAGAAGGTGTCGCTCGTCGTTTCGGGAGCGGCGAAGAACCACTTGTGGCACGTGTACGCCGACGGATCGGGCGACGTTCCCACGATCGCCGCGGCCGTGGCGGCCGCGGTCGACGGCGATTCGATATTCGTGCACCAGGGCACGTTCCCCGAAGCGGGCATTTCGATCTCGAAGGCGCTCGTCATCACCGGGGTAGACGGCGCCGCGCTCACGACGGTCGACGGCGACGGGCTCGGAAGCGGCATCTTCACCTTCCCGGCGGCCAGCAAGGTCATACGGATCCGGGATCTCACGATCAGGAACGGATCCACCACCATCCTCGGCGGAGGCATTTACTGCAGCAACTCGTCGGTGACCGTCGAGCGCTGCGTCATCGAGGATTGCTATTCTCCCTGGTACGGCGGAGGGATGGCCGTCACGAACGCTTCGCCGACGATCAGAAACGTGACGTTCCGTTCGAATCAGTCCGACCACGACGGAGGAGGTCTGTACTTCTCGTCGTCGAGCTCGATCGTCGATTCGTGCATATTCCACGATAACGTCGCCGCCGGTTCCGGCGGCGGGATCGCCATGATCAACTCGACGCCGCAGTTCGGGAACTGCACCGTGCACCACAATAATTCGGCCGGCGCGAAAGGCGGCGGCATATACGTCGGCGTCGGGGGGAATCCGGCGCTTACGCGATGCGTCATCACGTCCGCCATGGCAGGCGGGGGCATCTACGGCGAAACGACCGCCGTCGGCGCGACCGTCGCGTGCTGCGACGTTTTCGGGAACGCGGGAGGCGAGTATGCGGGATCGATCGCCGATCGGACCGGCATCGACGACAATATCTCGACCGATCCCGTGTTCTGCGACGCAGGCGTCGCTCCGCCCGATCTCTCGATAAGCTCTCTCTCGGCGTGCGCTCCCGCGCTGAGCCCGTGCGCGCAGCTCATCGGCGCGCTCGGCGTCGGATGCGTGAAAGGGGCCGACCTCGTGATCGCGAACGTGGAGTTCAGCGACGCTCATCCGGCCTTCGGGGACAGCGTCAGGGCGACGGTGAAGATCAGGAACGTCGGCGAGCTCCCCGCGATCGGTTTCTTCGCCGATTATTACGTCGACGTCGACACGCTTCCTCCGCCGGAAACGACGGGGGATCAGAGGCTCTTCGTCGACAGCCTCGCGGCGGGGGATTCCCTCGTCTGGGTGACCGGCTATGAAAAGGCGCTCGTATTCGAGGCGTGGAAGAGCTGGTTCCGGGTCGATACGGGAGATTCCGTTCTCGAGACGAACGAGGCGAACAACGCGAGCGGCCCGCACGAGATTCTGTGGGCTTTCCCCGCGCAGCCGGGTTGGCCCGTCGCTATCGGCTCGGGATTCCATTCCTCGCCCGCGATCGCGAGCCTCGACGCCGACGAAGCGGATCTCGAGGTGATCGTCGGATGCGACGACGGGCAGCTCTACGTCATCAAGAGCGACGGCAGCGCCGCTTCCGGATGGCCCGTTGCGATCGGCGACACGCTCTTCTCTTCGCCGGCCGTGGCCGACATCGCCGGCGACTACCGCAAGGAAGTGGTGATCGGCGGGAAAGACGGAAAGATCTACGCCTTCGATTACCTGGGCGTCAAGCTCTGGGATTATCCGACCGGGAGCGCCGTGTACCGGACGCCGGCGCTCGTCGATCTCGACCGGGACGGCAAATGCGAGGTGCTGTGCAGCGCGGGCGGTGCGCTCTACGCCCTCGACGGGAGCGGAAGCCCGCTCTCCGGCTCGTGGCCGTACCTGGTGGGGACGGGCACCTTGACCTCTCCCGCCGTGGGCGACGTCGACGGCGACGGAGCCTTCGAGATAGCGGCGATCGCCTACGGGTATACGGCGCCCGTGGAATCGCGCGTGCACCTCGTCAAGCCGGACGGGACGTCCTTCAGCGGTTCGTGGCCGATCGTCGTCGATACGGTCATCGTCGCCGATCCGGTCATCGGAAACGTCATCTCGCCCGACGGCGATCTCGAGATCGTCGCGGGGGCGGTCAACGGGGCCGTTTACGCGTGGAAGTCTGACGGCTCGGTCTGGCCGGTAGTGCCCCGCGCGAGCGGAGCGATAGAGGCCTCTCCCGCGCTCGCGCAGGTCGATTCCGACGCGGAGCTGGAGATCGTCGTCTCGTCGGCGCTGTACGCCGCGTCTCCTCCGCCGGAACATTGGACCGGCTTCGTGACGCTGATCGACGATAACGGATCGATTCTCGGCGGGTGGCCGCAGAGCGCCGGCACGTGGACGGCCGCGGCGAGCCCGATGCCCTCGCCTGTTTCGATCGGAGGCGCCGTCGAGCTCATGAGCGGAGGCCCGGCGGGCGAATTCCATTCGTGGAATCCTTCCGGCGCGCCGGCCTACGGTTTCCCGATCGATCTCGCGGGGGGCGCAGGCGTCTCGGCGGCCGCCGACGATATCGACCGCGACGGCACGATCGAGCTCGTCATGATCGCGGGATCGTCGTCGGGTTCGCTCCGGTGCTACGAGCTCATCGGAGACTACCAGGCGAGCCGGCTCTGGTGGCCGATGTTCAGGCACGATCGCTCGAGAACCGGCTGCTACGACGCCGCCGTGCCGACAGGGATCGACGATGTCGCGAACGCGACGCCGTCCGCGACACGCATCGCCTCGATCTATCCGAACCCGTTCAATCCGTCGACGCGTATCGCGTTCGAGCTGAGCTCGCGGGCCCGGGTGGAGCTCGCGATATACGACGTGTCGGGTCGAAGGATCGCCGTGATCGTTGACAGGGAAATGGGAGCCGGCCGTTACGAGGTTCTCTGGCACGGCCGCACCGTTTCGGGCGGCGCCGCCGCTTCGGGCATCTACTTCTGCACGCTCAGGGCGGGAAACGCGGCCGAGACCAGGAAAATAGTGCTCCTGCGGTAGCTATTTTGTCTCGACCGTCCTGTTCTTCTCGACGAGCCGTTTGTGCAGCTCGTCGTGGAGGTACTGGACGTAGAGTTCGGTCGTATCCTTCTTGGTGATGCGGCGAATCGTGATCGACATGCCGGGGCCCGCGAGCCGGTAGGTCTTCTGCGCCATCTCGAGCTTGCCGTCCTCGGCGGCGGCGGTCGTTTGATACCGTCCCTCGAGCTGCATGCGGAGCCAGTCGAGATTCATGAGGCCTGCGTCGCGGAAATAGACGACCACTTCCATGAGCCGGCCGTCGAAGAACGCGCAGCGCACCCGTTGAACCTCATGGTGCGGATCGAGCGGGGCCGAAAAATCGTACAGATCGCCGCGGTAGCCGAGAGGCGGCTCGGGCGCCTTCGTGATCTTCGCTCTATGCTCCGCCCGCTTGAATACGGCGTCCTTCGTCTGTCCAAGGAAGAAGCCGTAAATATCCTCCTTCAGCACGAGACGGTCGTCATTCGGCTTCTTCGAGCAGGAGCTCGCGAGAAGAAGCGAGAGCAGTATAGCCCCCGCGACGATCCACGCGGCGAGCGCCCGGAACGTTCGATTATGCGCTGGCATGTTCCGTTTCACTCCTTTCGGGAGAGAGATACCGGTCGTAGATGATGAGCCCGACGACGGTCAGGACGCCGATGGCCGAGAAGATCGCCCAGAGGAGTCTCGGCCTGTTCATGTCCGTCGCGATCCGCTTGTAGAGCACCGCGCCGAGGTTGCTTCCGACGAGGCTCCCGATGATGCCGTAGAGGAACGAGTATCCCATGTACACGGCGACCTTGTCTTTCGGCGCGATCTGCCCGACGTAGCTGAAGTATTTCGGGTGGCACGTCATCTCTCCGATCGAGAAGACGATCATCGCGAGAAGGAATACCCACGCGTTTCCCGAGGTCGAGAGGAGAACGAACCCCGCCGTGCCGATGACGATGCCGCCGATCATCGTCGGCAGCGCACGCAGATTCTTGACGATTCTGCTCACGAATACCTGGAGCAGGATAATCGTGCCCGCGTTGACGCTCGTCACGTACGCGACGTCGAACTTGAGCTCCCCGGAGCTCCCGAAGAAGCGGGCGATCGAGGTGAGCAGCCTGTCGGCGGGAGTCATGTCGACGTGATCGACCATATACCAGAGGACCGTGTTGAACATCTGGAAGTAGAGCAGCCAGAATCCCGAGTAGATCACGATCATAAGAACGAACTTCCAGTTGGCCAGCACCATCGCCGCGTCCGAGAGAATCTGCCCCAATCCCTTCGTGCTCGCGGGGCGCTCGGGCTCGCGGTAGGCGATCATCGTGAGGAGAAGCATCGCGACGCACCACGCCGCCGAGGCGAGGAACACGTACGACCAGCTGAAGCCCTTGAGATAGCTCACGAGAATGGGGGAAAGGAAGGCCCCGAGATTGATCATCCAGTAGTAGACGCCGAATCCGAGCGAACGGTTCCCGTCGTTCGTCGTGCGGGTGATCGTGCCCGAGAGAATCGATTTGAAAATGCCGCTGCCGACGGCGATGAGGAGGAGGGTGAGAAAAACGACGCCGTAGCCCGTCGCGCGGCTCGAGGCGAAGTACCCCGTCGCGAGGATCGCGAACGAGAGGATGAGAAACCGCTTGTACCCGTACCGCTCGGCGAGCGCGCCCCCGACGATGGGCATGATGTACGTCAGCGTCATCATGATCGATTGAAGAAAGCCCACGGACGTCTCGCTGAATCCGAGCCCGCCCTCCGCCGTTTTCATCCTGAGGTACACGGCGAGAACGGACATCATGCCGTAGTAGGCGCCCCGCTCGAAGAGCTCCATGACGTTGGCGACCCAGAATGTGCGGGGGAACGAACCCATCCCGTCGCTCGCGCGTTTTTCTTCCATTGCGGCGGCTCCTTCCTTTTTCGACGCGAATCAGGGTAACAAAAAGGGAGCGGGCGTTGCCAGCTTATTCTGGGAAGGGAAAATGGAGAGGGGGAGAATTCGCTTCGATCGCCTTGGCCGGCGTCGAGGGATCCTCCCCCGCTTCTTCGTCGTGCGCGTCAGCTCTGTCTAGCACGAGAACTTCAGCCTGAAGCCCCCGATATCGATCATGTCTCCGTTACGCAGCTTTCTCTGGTGCACTCCCTTGCCGTTGAGCGCGAGTCCGTTTCTGCTGTTCAGATCCTCGATGAAGAATCCGCCGTCCGTCTTCATGATGATGGCGTGCTCATCCGCGACGAGAGAATCGTCGAGACAGATATCGCAATCGAGTTTTCTTCCGAGGGTGATTTTTCTCTTCTTGAGGACTATCTCGAGTCCCGCGAAACAGCTGTTTGTGATCGTCAGTCGTGCATTTTTGCCTGCGGTCCGCGCTTCCGCGAGACCGACGCCCGCTCCTCGATTTGCTTTTCTCGAAACCACTTTCGCACCTGCCCTGTCTGGAATTCATCCAGGAATCGGCACCCGCGCGACTCCGGTGAATGTACGAACGCAAAATCCGTACCACACCGGAACGCGGGGACCTCCCCGGCGCCTAGGGCGCGGGCGCGGGCGCGGGCAGAAAGGCGTACTCCATCCTTCGCCCCGTATCGTAGAAGCTGAGCTTGACCTCTCCTTTTTCGAACGGGCGCCTCACCGTGAGAACGCTGTCGACGCTTCCCTCGATCGCGGCGGGGCCCGTCGGGGCTCCCGGTTCGACGTCGAGGGTCCAGCCCGAGAATACGTACGATCCCTGCATTTCGGTGTACAGGCAGCCGGCGACAAGACTCGAGAGAAGGCAGAAGAGATTGTTTCCGTTCGCGTTTCCCCTCTCGTTCGTGCACAGGCTCCACGTTCGGCCCTTCGCCTTGCTCAGATATCCGTCCCGCTGGTTGTCGAGGAGGCGCAGCAGCCCCTCGCGATCGGTCCAGTGCCAGGCATTGTTGGGGTAGAGCTCGTAGAAGATGCCGTTCATATAGTGCGCGAGCTCCGCGTCCACGTGAGGTGGATGTCCGTTTCCGATCTGGATGAAGTCGTCGCCGAACCGCTCGCGGATGGCCTTCGCATATTCCTTCTGCCAGAGATAGAAGAGAACCTGCTCCTCCGTGTCGTCGTCGAACATGAGGCCGTTACCGTCGAGGTCGATATCGCCGAGGACGCTGTCCCGGATTGCCGGATTGATATAGAGGGAGCTGCTGAAGTAATCGTGCATGATGCCGTCCACCGGAGCGCCGCTCGCGCCCTGGTAATCGGCGATGAGATCGACGAGCTTTTCGATGAGATCGACGTTGAGAGCGCCGTTCTTGATCGGATTGAGGGAGATGATATCTTTCCAGATCATGAGCGTGTCCCCGGCGGTCGTCCATACCCAGTCGTCCTTGACCGCGTTGTAGTAATCGAGCGCGTAGGGTATCGCCGTCCGCAGGTAGGCCGTGTCCGGGTAGAGGGTCATGACCCCCATGACGCTTTGATAGCCGATGATCTGAATGTCGGGATTGAGCCGTCGAATCTCGCTCAGGATTTCCCTCGACTCCGTCGAATAGCACCAGGCCAGCGGGAAGATGATCAGATTGGACTCGGCCGCGGCCTCGATCTTGCCGGTATCCCAGGACTCGAACGATTTCCAGTGCACGACCGATTTTTCGGGATAGTTGCGCGGGACGGCGGCCGGCGGCGGATCGGTCGATGTATCGCCGCATCCGCACGCGGCGAGAACGAATGCGAAGGCGACAAACGCAAATTGAGCTTTTCCGCGATGCATAGTGCTTCTGTCCTTTCGCCTCGTTAAATATGCGCAGGCGTCGGTTACGGAACAAAGGGAAACGGCGCGGAACGATGGCGAACGTGGGGAAATCCCGCGCCCGGAGCCCGGTTTCCGTGCCGACAAACGAATCTTGCGTATCAGGGGATTTGCATGGAAGGTGCCGAGCGGCCGCTTCGGCGGACACGCCTGCATGTGCTGGACAAGGTTCCCGAGCGACTTCCGGCGCCGCCGGAAGAGAAATCATCCGCTTCAACCGCCCGGGCGGTAGGCGATCTCGAGACGCGGCCGCCGGGAAGCTACGCCGTATTCGCGCTCGAAGACGATCGCATATCGCTCGCGAGAGATGTCCGTGGTCTTGATGACGATTCCGTGGTTCGAAGCCGGGGTCTTGATCCATCCCATCACGAGCGCCGGAGAGAGGGAGAACGTCACGATGCTGTCGCTCGAGACCGTCTTCTCGCCGATGATGGAGCTGAGGAAATCTCCTCCCGGGGAGAGCCACGGAGCTTGCCCGTCGATCGTGCTCCAGGATATGCCGTTTGCGGGGCCCCCGTATCCCTCGACCCACGGTTTCCATGTCGGCAGGTTGACCGGATGAGCTTCGAGCGTCAGCGAGTCGGGCGCCGGGGGCCTGACGCGGATCGAGAGACGCGCTGAAATCACCGCGGAGCAATTGGTGATCGAGGAAATATCCATTCGCACGATGAAGCGCCGCTCGTAGAGCGCGGTCGAAAGAAGAACGGCGCCGAGCGTGTCGGAAGGAGACGATCCGAAGTTGACGTTGTCGGATCCGGCGTCGGGATCGTCCTTGATGACGGCGTCCGACGTGCCGTTGTACGCAGCCGAGGGGGACACGCCGTCCTGAAATGCCATGTGTATCGCATCGGCGTCGGGCGAAGGCGAAACCTCGTCATCGCCGCATCCGGCGAGAGCCGCGAGACAAAACGATACAGCGGCGGCGCGAACGATTCGGCGCGTCATGTCATTTCCCTTTCGCGAGGCGATACTCCCCAGCCTCGATGACGTATTTCCCCCGCATGATTCTATCCTCTGTGAGGCCGGACGCACAAGAAGATTGAGCGGGAGAGAGGCGGCCGGAAGCGAAGGTCCGGATTCGGATGGCTCCGCCCCGCGACGCCAGGCGACATTTCGCAACTTGCTTTATTGTAATATGTTAATGGCTATTAACGTTGGGAATATTTGCGCAGGCCGCGGAGCGTTCTTGTTTATTCCGATCCAAGATAGTCATTGAAATTTTATTTCATCTATGATACAATCATCAAAGGACGATATCCTTATGGGGTTTTTGGATGATGTGAAGAAATTGCGGTATCCTTAGTAAGACAGGGTGCGGTGAAGGAGGTGATAGAAGAGTTCTTAGGTACGAGGTTAATCACCTTGCATCAATCTTGGCAACGTAGCTTTTGGCATTTAGCTTGGCTTCACGAGTCCCGATGAAAGGAGTAGTCATGAGGGCTGCATTAATAGCAATGATGATTCTACTTCTCCCGGCTGCTCTCCTTGCCGTCCCGCACATGGGTGTTTATTTCACGTATGCTCCGACCCAGATGCACTACAACCCGATGCCGTTTGAGCAGTTCTACGGCTATGTGTATGGTCAGAACACGGGTTGCTTCCTGACCGGGGCCGAGTTCGCGCTTGAGCTCCCGCCCGGTGTCGTGCTTATGGGCTATTCCATCCCCGAGGGATTCCTTCAGCTCGGAACCCTCCCGACAGGGCTTTCCATGGCCATTTGGCCGCCGATGGATGGCTGGAGCTACAATCTCCTCGCCACCCTCCAGCTCATGGCGCTCAATTCGTGCCCGGCAACCGGCGGCACGATGGTCGATGCGCCGATCAGAATAATCCCGCATCCGGATACCGGACTTATCCAGGGTGCCTGCTACCCCGAGAACGACCTGTTCGAGTACACGGGCCTGACCTCGATCATCTGCCCGGAAGTGTACGGCGTGCAGGAAACGAACTGGGGCGCAATCAAGAGCCTCTTCTAAGAGCGGGAATGTCTCTGATCCCGACGAGCCGGGCGCCCCAAAGGCGTCCGGCTCTTTTTTTATGCGTCGGCTGGACGCTCCCCTCAGAGTCGTTGCGCATCCGGATACCGGGCTTATCCGAGGCTCTTGCCGGCCGGAGAACTACCTGTTCACCTATACGGGCTTGACTTCGATCATCTGCCCGGTCTACATGGGAACGGAGGAGTCGAGCCGGGGCGCGATAAAGAACCTCTTCCAGGAGCGGGAACATCTCTGATTCCGATGAGCCGGGCGCCTGCAGCGTCCGGCTTTTCTTTGCTCCCCGAGCGGGGGCATGAAAAAGCGGCAGGGGCTTCGACCCCTGCCGCGGTGTCTCGTTCCATCCTCGCGCCGGCGGGCGCCCGCGTCGATTACAGGATCCGCGGCCTGGCGGCCCGGTAGGCGGGCCGCGAAGCGGCCCTGCTGTGGTAGTGGCCGGTCTTGTTGAGCCTGCCGAACGAATCGAGCCTGGGTCTCGCAACGGACGCGCCGAAGGTGTGGAAGAACTTCTTCTGCTGTATGGACGAGTTGAGCGGCCTTCTCACGCTGTTCGGCAGCGAGAGGCGGGCCTTCGCGGGGCTTTGCAGGCTGGAAGCTCCCCGTGCGGCACCGTTTCGATCGCGCGTGCTGAGCGGGAGGAATTGACCCTTCGTCGTCACCTTGTGCAGGAATGAGCGCGAAGCGATGATATCGTGCGAAAGCTCCGTCCCGTGAACGGTCCGGGGGGAAGTGGAGGAGCGCTCGGCCGTCGTGACGGTCTCGTAACGGGCGTCCGAGGGTTTCGTCTCGCCCAGGCCGGTCATGCTGCTCCATCGCTGGTCCATTTCGCCGGCCCGGTCGAGCGCCCACGCCACGAAACCGGTCTGCGATTCGTTTGCGGCGGCGATTCCGGGAACGGCTGCGGCGACAGCCAAAATACAAAGGAACAATACGATCATCAAAGGAGTACGCATCGTCGTTACCTTCTATTTTTTAACAAGTTACAAGGATCGTGCGGATTTAGGCTCGAACACGGACCGCGGAGAGAAGAAGAGGAGAGAGAGAGAATCCTTCAACACATTAATTCTAGCACGTTTCGATCGCCTGTGTCAATATGATAGAACCTACTATGAAGGCTAAACGCGTGCTACTTATCGGCCCCTTCCCGCCGCCCATCGGCGGGGATACGGTGCTCACGCTCAATGTTTCGCGAAGCAGATACTGGCGCGAACACGGCATCGCGCTCGAGTGCATCGATACGTCTCCGGGCGACCGGGTGCGCGTGCCCGACGAGAGGCTCACGCCGGGGGATCTGCTGCGGGGGGTGCGTGTGTTCCTCGATTTCGTCGTGAAGCTGCCCCGCTGCGATGCGGTCCTGCTGTGGGCGAACAACCGGTTCCTTGTCACCGCGGGGCTGGCCGTCATCGGGTGGTCGAGTCTCTGGGGGAAGCCCGTTTTCGTGAAGGTATTCGGCGCCTATCTCGCAAGGAGAATCCGCCGCATTCCATCCCCGTGGAGAAGGCTCGCCCTTTATCTGCTCGGGAAAACAGCGTGCGTTTTCCCCGAGACGCGGTTTCTCGCCCGGGAGCTCGTTGATGAAGGCTGGCTTCCGGCGGAGCTGGTGCTCGTTCTCCCCAACTTCCTCGCTGGCGGATCTTTCGGCCATGTCCGTGCGCCGAAGCGATTTACGGGGAGATGCGTGTTCTTCGGCCAGATCAAAAGGGAAAAAGGAGTGTTCGACATCATCGATGCTCTCGGCGGCGAGGCGCATGCGATCTGCGATTTCTACGGCCCCGTGCTCGACCGCGACCGCGCGGCCTTTCTGGAAGCGATTTCCGGACACCGCAACCTCTCGTACGGGGGTTCGATCGAACCGGGTCTCGTAAGCAGCGTCGCATCGGGTTATGACGTGCTGCTCCTGCCGACGTATCACGAGAGCGAGGGACATCCGGCGGTCATTCTCGAAGCGTACGCCGCGGGAATCCCGGTTATCGCGACCGATTGGCTGTCGCTCCCCGAGATCGTGGAGAACGGCACGCGGGGCATACTTGTGCCGGTAAAGTCGCCCCAGAAGATACGTGAAGCGCTGGATCGCCTCGCCGCCGACGCACTCTCGTACGAATCGATGTGCGGGAACGCGCGCGCATTCGCCGAGAAATATTCGGAGCAGGCGGTGCTGGATGGGATCCTGATTCCGCGCGTATTGCGCGCTCTTCAATAGATCGCGTTCCTCGATGCGTCCCTGGGCCTCACCTACCGGACGAGCGCGGCCTTGCGCGTGATCGTCGCATCCCGCGTCTTCAGAACGTAGAAATAGATCCCGCTCGAGAGCCTGCCCGGTCTCCACGTGACCGCGTGCGGCCCCTTCGCCGCTCGGCCGCGCGCGAGGGTCGCGACGGCTCTTCCCGACGCGTCGTAGACGCGAAGGTCGATCTCTTCGTCCCGCGCGAGGGAGAAGCGGATCACGGTCGACGGATTGAACGGGTTGGGGGCGTTTTGCTCGAGCGTCGCGTAGGGCGGCGCGGGAGCCTCGGCGGGCGTCGGATCGACGATGTCGAGGGTGTCACGGCGCACGTAGCGGTTGTGGGCGAAGACGTTCAGCTCGATCGCGGAGATCGATCCGGGAAGCGGCGCGAACACCTCGAGATCGATGCGGCCGGTCTCGTTCGCCGTGCCCCTTCCGTAGCAGACGCCGTCGTGGTACAGGCACCCCACCGCGCCGGGCACGCCCGTCTCGATGCCGATTCCCGTCGCGTTCCTGCCGATCCCCGGGGGATGCGAGACGGCGAGCGAGTCCGGCGTGTCGGTCCATCCGTCGAGAGCCGGGTCGCCGAGGAGGTTCGACTCGTAGAAGCACCACCGCACCGCGCCGGGTTCCCATTCGCCCGGCAGATCGAGGAACGGCACGGTTTCGTCCTTCGACCGCTGGTTCGCCGCGCCGATGGTCGTGTATCCTTCCGTGAAAACCGCGTCGAAGAACTCCCGCATGAAATGGATCGACGGCCCGCTCGTCTGCCCCTCGTTGAACCATCCGTAGCGCGAGTTGCAGACGAAGGCGACCGCGCCGTGAGCGATCGACACCATCTGCTCGGCGATGCAGTCGGAAACCTCGAAGAAGCCCGAGAGCAGGCGATTGTCGAACGATCCGTCGTAGCAGCCTGTGGAGCACAGGACGGGAAAATTCGACGCGACCCCGTCGTTGAGGAAGTTGACGTCGGTCACGTCGGTGCGGTTTATCCGCATCACGTAGTTCGTGTTCGAATGCCCCGCGTGACCGATCCAGCTCGTGCCGGCGTTGACCTCGGTGAATACGTCCGCGCCGTTCCACGTGCCGTACTCCCGGTCGTATTTTCTCACGATCGAGAAATCCGGCGGGATGCCGGTCGTCGTGAAGCCGTTGTCGGTGTGGGTGCCGACGAGGAGCTCGACTTCGTCCTCGCCGTAGGTCAGGGGATTGTCATAGAGCTTTTCGCCGAGGAGGAGGGCCCGCCTCACCTCTCCGGCGACCGGATGATCCTGGTACATCGTCGACTTCGCGATGAAATGCGCGATCTCTTCCGGCGTGTCGACGCTCGCCCTTCCCACGGCGATCTCGGAGTACGGATCGTCCTCGCCCGGCTCGCCCCAGAAGGCGTCGCCGTCGGCGTTCCAGGTGCCGTCGAGGGCGGCGAAGTAGAGATCCGCCGGGAGATTCGTGTCGGTGTAGAGCTCGGAGGAATGCACCTCGCCATAGAGGCCGCGGTACGGCACGATCTTGGAGCCGGCCTCGCCGCCGTCCCAATCGCCGCCGAGGAGGACGTGCGTGACGCCGTGGCTGACGTATTGGTCCTTGATCGCGTTGCGGACTCTATCGGCCTGGTCGATTCCGCCGTATGCCGCGTCGATTTCCGCGAGGGTCATGATCCTCGCGCGCATGCCGCGGCGGGTATAGAAATCCCTGAGAGGGGCGAAATTCCCGGCGTACGTGCCGGTCGTGACGATGAGATATTCGTAGTCGTCGGCGGATTCGTCGAGCGGGACCGCGAGGGTCCGGTACCCGGCGACCGCCGCGGGATTGTCGACGAGCCGCTCGACGCGCTCGATCGTTCCGGCGTCGGTGCGCAGAAGGCGAAGGGCTTCGCGAGCCTCCTCGCTCGGGCTCGTTTCGAGATCGATCTCGACCGTGCGGTAGTACCCCACGGCGCCGGATGCGGGGCGGCACCCGACCGGGCTCACCGAGCCGGTCGCGATCGCATGTCCCCGGAGGTAATGCGTCGAGAACGCCGCCTCGGGCGGATAGACCCATGTATCGATTTCATAGGCGGAGGCGCGATACAGAAATCGCTCGCCCGCCCGGTCTATTTCGACCCCCGGGATAGGTTCCTGCGCCGGATAGAGCTTGTTCGAGCCCTCGAGAATCGTCCAGCCGCTCCGCCTCACCGTCGCCCGGGCGACGGACTCCCCCGGGGGAAGGAGCGCCTGGACGCCGCGGAATGGATAGCTCGGTTCGCCGGGCTTCCCCGCCTGCACGGTCGCCGGAAAAACGACCCGCGAGAATCCCCCCGAGAGCGCTTCGAGCCTCGGAGAGGCGAAGCTCAGGGTGATCCGCACGGTCGCGGCTTGCGCGAATGCCGCGGCGGCGAGCGTGGCGAGAAGAGCGCACAAAAATACGAACGGCAGTCCTCGGCGAACTTTCATTTCTTCCTCCAGGTTTTCGATGCGGCGCCCCGATGTCTACTCAGCGGAGCAGTACGAGTTTTCTCGTCTGTATTTCGTTCCCGAATTTCAGAACACAAAAATAGATTCCCGAAGAAACGTTCCGTCCGTCCGAATCGTCGCCGTTCCACCGGACGCTGTGGGCGCCCCTCTGCATCTCCTTCTCACGGATCGTCTTTACGAGCGCCCCGCCGACGTTGTAGATCTTCACGCTCACGAGACCGTCGGACGGAAGGTAGAAGGGGATCCATGTCGTCGGATTGAACGGATTCGGGTAGTTCTGGTCGAGAAGGACGCGCGGCGGCGCGGCGCCGCGAGCGATATCGTCGACGCCGGTCGGCACGCCCACCGCGTGGAGAATCCGGAGCTTTCCCCAGCCCCATGTGTCGTTGTATACGCCTCCGGTGAACGCGTCTGTCGCCGCGCTCGAGGTGAGGAGGAGCGCCACGTCCTTCATGGACGCGAACGGGTATTTCTGCCGCACGAGGGCGCACGCGGCGGCGACGTGCGGTCCCGCGGCGCTCGTGCCGCTGAACTGGCGGTAGCCTCCGAGGCCGTATCCCGAGCCGTTCTGCGAGGTCATCAGCGAATAGACGTCGTAGTTCCCCGGAGATACGATGTCGAGGAGATGCCTGCCGTCGATGCGCGTGCCCCGCCCGCTGAAGGCGCTGATCTCCCCGATGGATATCGTGCCTCCCCCGACGCCGCCGTAGCCCTCGAAGCCGCGCGTCGAATACGAGCCGTTCACGAATGCGCCGTCGGCCGTCGCGGGCCAGGTGACGTTGCGGTCGTCGGAGTAATAGTTCAGGAATTCGGCGCCGTCCGCCCACGAGGTGACGTTGTCGGCCACGTTGCTGATCACCTCGACCGGGGCGCCCGACCTGTTGACGACATGAAGCTCCCAGGTGCCCGTGAGGCTCGGGTTCGTATTGTAATCGACGTAGACGTTCATCGCGCACGTGCCCCGCGGGCTCGTCGAAGCTTCCGACCAGACGTAGTATCCGTTGACGCTCTGGTCTCCGCCCGCGATCGTGAGCATGCCCCCCATCGGGCTCTTCAAACGGAACGTGAGATCGGAGAGCGACGTCCTCCAGAGCGTCGTGCTCCAGAGAGCCAGGATGCTCGTGCCCCCCGCGAGGGGCACCGTGATCCTGAGCACCGCCGAATCCGCCGCCGCCGCGATGGCGATCGCGTGCTTTCGGCCTCGCCCGAGGTTGCCGGAGGGGGTCACCTGGATAACGGTGTCGTTCATGGCCGTGATGAGCTCCTCGTCGAGCGACGAGCCGTCAAGGTAATCCCACACGAAGCCGCCGAACTCGTAGAGCATGACGTCGGCTCCGCGCGAGCGCGCCCATGGAATAAGGGCGGAGATGGGATTATCCGAGAAGAAATACCCCATAAGGATCTCGGCGTCGGGGGCGATCCCCGCGAAGCGGTGGCGGCCGGCCGTCCCCCCGGCGAGTATGCCGGAGACCGCGGTGCCGTGTCCGTTCACGTCGGCCTCGCTCTGTATGATATCGACGCCGCGCAGGCGTTCGACCGCGCCCGCCGTCATCGTCGCGTAGATCTTCGAGGTCTTGAGCGCGACGATCTTCTCGCCGATGTCGAGCGTGCCGCTGCCGTCGGCGTCTATCGCCGTGAACACCTGCTCGCCGAAGGAAGGGCTGCTCTCGGTATAGCCGGCGGCCGGGCCGTAGTCGCGTTTGAAATTGTGGTTGGCGTCGTTATAGAGCCAGTCCCAATAAGTCTGGTACCCGTTCCCCGAATTGCTCGGATAGCCGTATCCCCAGACGAGCGCGGGATCGTAGATCAATCCGTCGAAGTGCGCGAGGTATTCGTTCCCTTCGGGGGTTCCGTTCCGGTTGAGATCCACGCAGTCCGATCCCGGCACGAAGATCCCGTCCTCGTCGATGTCGAGCCAGCTGAAGGTGTCGCCGTCGGCGTAGAAGAAAGACGGATGAAACACGTCGACGCCCGTGTCGAAGTCGGATATGCGCAGTCCCTTGCCGGTGAGCGGGAGGCCGAGGGGATCGAGCTCGCGCCACGCCGAATCAGCCTCGATCTCGTGCGCGCTCACGTCGAGAACGGGAAACACGGCGGGCCGCCACGCCGCGTCTATCCTCACGACGTCGCCGCGCGCCGCGACGGCGTCGAGCGCGTCCCAGGGGATGCCGACCGCATACACCGGCCCCGTATGGGAAACCGCGCCGTCGACACGGAAGAAATCGGCTCCCTGACGCTCGAAGGAGGCGATTTCCGCGTCCGAGAGGACATGATCGAATTTCGCGGTGACGGTGACCTTCTCGGCTTCCGCCGCGGCGAGCGCGGGCCTCCGGCCGTCGCCTTTCGCGAGCCCGGCAGCTCTCGCGTGCCGCAGGAATTTCAAAGACGTGTTGAGCTTGGCGCTTTCGGCATGGAGGGAGCCGGTCGTTATAAACAGTGAAAGGAGCGCGACCGATATGCTTCGCATGAGCTTCAAGATGTCCTCCCTTTCGATTCCGGCCTTGACGGCGGAATATTTATGCTATCATCCCAATTATACTAGATTTTGAGCGCGTTCGTTAGAACGAAAAGGAGGAGGACGATGAAGGTCAATATCGTTTTCTACAGCCTGTACGGTCATATCTACCGGATGGCGGAGGCGATAGCCGAGGGGGCGCGCGAGGTGAAGGGCGCCGAGGTGTCGGTCTATCAGGTTCCCGAGACCTTTTCCGCGGAGACGATAGCGAAGATGGGAGCGGCCGAGGCGAAGAAGAGCTTCGCGCACGTCCCGGTCGCCGACATGCCGCAGCTCGCCGAGGCCGATTGCATCTTCTTCGGAACGCCGACGCGATTCGGGATGATGACCGCCCAGATGCGAACGTTCCTCGACAGGACCGGCGGGCTCTGGTCGAAGGGCTCTCTCGTCGGCAAGGTCGGGAGCGTATTCACCTCGTCCGCCACGCAGCATGGCGGCCAGGAATCGACGATCCTCAACTTCCACACGACGCTGCTTCATCACGGGATGGTCCTCGTCGGCTGCCCCTATGCGGAGAAGCGGCTCAGCGAGGTCGGCGAGATGAGCGGAGGCACACCCTACGGCGCATCGACGATCGCGGGACCCGACGGAAGCAGGCTCCCCTCCGAGAACGAGCTCGCGATCGCGCGCTACCAGGGCAAGTTCGCGGCGACGATCGCATCGAAGCTCGCCGGATGACTCAGCCGAGAGGCCCGACCTCTTTCTCCACCTCTTCGAGGATCTCGCACGATTTCACGAGCTCTTTCATGCGCGTGTGATCCGGGTAGAGGGGACGGTCGATGTCGAGGAACTTGACGTAACGGCGAATGACTTCCTTCGCCTTCGCCGTGCCGCGGCCGAGCTTGAACTCCCTGAAATCGAGCGCCTGCGCCGCCGCCATGAACTCGATCCCGAGGACGCCGTAGGCGTTGTCGAGGATCTGGAAGTTCTTGATCGCGGTGTTCATGCCCATCGAGACGAAATCCTCCTGGTCCGCGGCGGCCGGGATCGACTGGATCGAAGCCGGCATGCAGAGGATCCGCTGCTCGACGATCTGCATGTCGGCGGTGTACTGGCTGAGCATCAGACCCGAGAACATGCCGGCGCCCTTCGTGAGGAATGCGGGGAGTCCGACGCTCAGGGCGGGATTGTTCAGCCGGTTCATCCTGCGCTCGGACATGACGCTCACCATCGTGACGGCCGCGCTGATCATATCCATCGGGAGGCTCACGGGCGTGCCCTGAAAGTTCGCGCCGGAGATGGTGAGATTCTTCTCGGCGAAGAAGATCGGGTTGTCGCCGACGCCGTTGAGCTCGATTTCGACCTGCGAGCGCGCCCACGCGACCGCGTCGTGCGCGGCCCCGATCACCTGCGGGGTCGAGCGCATCGAGTAGGCGTCCTGGACCTTCGTCTTCGCCTTTCCCTCGACGACGTCTCCGCCCTCGACGAGCTTCAGGATCGATTTCGCGGAGCGGACGGCGCCCGGGAAGCCGCGCACCTCGTGGAGGAGCGGCGTGTAGGGCTTCATGTTCGCGATGAGCGCCTCGAGCGTCATCCCCGCGGCGATCTCAGCCTGCTTGAGCCAGCGGTTCGTGTCGTACAGCATGAGGCCGCTCATGGCGGTCAGCAGGTTCGAGCCGTTGATCGCGGCGAGGCCGTCGCGCGCCTCGAGTCCCGGCACCGGGATGCCCGCGCGTCTCATCGCCTCGGCTCCCTCGAGGAGCTCTCCTTTGTAGTAGGCCTGTCCCTCGCCGAGGAGCAGGAGCGCGATCTGCGACATCGGGGCGAGATCCCCCGACGCGCCGACCGAGCCCTTCTGGCAGACGAAGGGGACGACCCCCTTGTTGAGCATCTCGGCGTAGGTGAGCGCGATCTCGGGGCGATTCCCCGAGCGTCCCTTGGAGAGAACGTTGATGCGCGCCGTCATCGCCGCGCGGACGTACTCGAGCGGAGCGGGATCTCCGATTCCGGCCGCGTGGTTGTAGATGAGATATCTCTGGAAATCCTTGACCTGGTCGTCGTTCAGGACGACCTCGGAGAATTCGCCGATGCCGGTGTTCACGCCGTACATGATCTCGTGCGCCTTGATCTTTTTCTCGAGCATGGCGCGGCATGTCTTCATGCGCTCGATCGCTTCGCCGGCGATCTCCACCTTCTCGCCGTGTCGCGCGATCCGTTCGAGCTTCTCGAGCGTGAGTCCGGTGCCGTTGAGGATGATAGCCAAGGGGGACCTCCCTGATTGAATTAATTCTTCAGCGGATCGAAAGCGAGTGCGTTTTTATACTGCTAGATATGCAATATTTGCCGCCGCCTGTCCACAGGAAATGAGCCTGACATCTCATAACATATTGAAATGGAATGAAATAGAAGTAATTGGCGAAGGAGCCGCGGAGAGAGCGGCCTATCGGGGCACGACGCCGAGAACGGCGCACGTTCCCCCGACGCAACCGACGCGCGGAGGCAGCACGAACATGCAGTCGGAGGATATATTGTAGCGCCGGTTGAATCCGTCGTTGAACGCGTTGTATCTGCGGACGAGGTGCTCGAGGTGCGCGGTGTCGATTCCCGCCGTCGAATAGATGAGATACTCCCAGACCCCGCCGCACGGCTTGGCGCCGAGCCCGATGTACCGGCATTCGCCGTTCCCGCTGCAGGAAGGGGCGCCGATGAGCGCGAGGATCTCCTCGCGCATGGCATCGAGCTCCGCCCTGTCTTCCTCGATCGTACTCCGGGAACCCCAGGGATAATGCGGCCGGTACGCGCAGGCGATCCCCCGGGGAAGGTCCGCGGGGTTTGCGAGGTCCGCGGTGAATTCCAGCCGTTCGTCGCCGGGCTGCACGTAGGGTTCGACGAACCGGATCGTGTACGATCGCGGCTCGAGATTCCTGATCTCGAAATGCAGGGTATAGAGACAGTTGCAGTCGCACATCGACTGCTCCTCGCGCTCGACGATCGTGATCGTGTCGTTCTGCACGCTTATATCGACGGTGATGGCGCCGGGGCAGCAGTTGAATGCGGCGTTGATATGGTCGAGGACGAGGACGTTCCCGAGCGCCCAGTATGTCCAATCGACGCAGGACATGTCGCCGGGAACGCCGGGTTTCTCCATGAGGGCGGTGTTCTCCCCGGAACCGCAGCCGCTGTGTGAAATGAGAATCCCATAGGGCTCTGTTCCGCTCCCGAGGTTCCAGGGATACGCGGCGCGCTCGACGCAAGATTCGCCCGAGGGCGAAATGGAAAGGTCGATCGTCGCGCGCAGCGGCTTGTCCGCCTCGGTCGTGTAGGGTTCGACGAATTGGATCGTATACGTTCCGGCCGGGAGGTCCTCGATTCGGTACTCGAGGTCGTAGAGGCAGAGGCAATGGCACGCCGGCGCGGATTCTCGCTCGACGATCGTGATCGTGTCGTTCTGGATCCGGATGTCCGCCGCGATCTCGCCCGGGCAGCAGTTGAACGCGGCGTTCACGTGCGTGAGGAGAAGGGTGTCGCCTCCGACGAACTCGTACTCGAGGCAGTCCTGCCCGGCGGCTGTCGCTCCGGGAGCGGCGAGATACTTCGATTCCTTGCAATCGGTTCGGCTCACGAGCGCGCCGGCCGGCTTCAGCCGGGGTTCGGGTTCGACGGACGTGTCTCTGTCGCAGCCGTAAACGACGATAAGAAGCGATATCGCCGCAAAAACGACGGCCGCGGCAGCCGGCGGAGCGTATCGAGTTTCGAGTATTCTCCTGAACATAATGTTTCCCGCGCTTGATGGAGTCCTACCGGAAAGATAGTCGGATTTCAGCCGCGCGTCAATGGCGGCTTCGGACGCGGAATCAGAGCCCCCGCATCCATTCGTCCCTGAGGCAATCGTCGGGATTTCTGAGGGCGGCGTCGATCTCGGCGAGGAGGCGTTCCTTGTCGCCGAGGAGCGTTCCCGCGAGCGCGAGGTAGTTCGAAGCGTGGTTGCTGCGGAAGATGCAGCGATCCGTCTCGAGCCCCGCGACGAGCTCGCGGAGCTCGGCGACGTCTTCAATGGCCGAGTTGAACTCGAAATCGGGGCCCATGGCGGCGCCGTACTCGTTTCCGTACGGTCCGAGCATGAGCGTGAGAGCGGAGAGATACCGGGGCTGTATCCGGTTCAGGACCTTCGCCGTGTTCCGCGCGTGCTGCAGGCTGAGCTTTTTCCCGCCGATCCCGAGAATGACGGTGACCGAGAGCTTGAGACCCGCCTCCGTCGCGCGGCGGCAGCCCTCGGCCATCTCGTCCGGGGTAGCGCCCTTGCGAATCTTCGCGAGGAGCTCCGGGTCCCCCGTCTCGACCCCGTAGTAGAGGATCTTGAGCCCCTTGTCGGCGAGGAGCTTCATCTCGGCGGCCGATTTCTTGAGGAGATTCCCCGGCGTCGCGTACGCCGTCACGCGCTGGAGATGCGGAAACGATCCGTACAGGTGCTCGAGAATACGTTCGAGCGAGCTCGCCGGCAGAACGAACGCGTCGCCGTCGGCGAGAAACACGCGCCGCACGTGCGGCACGAGCGCCGCCGCCTCGTCTATATCGGCCTTGACCTCTTCCCACGGCCTCACGCGGAATTTCTTGTCGCGGTACATATAGCAGAAGAGGCAGCCGTTGTGCGAGCAGCCCTCCGTCACCTGGAAGATGAGGGAGGCCGCCTCGCTCGGGGGTCGGTAGACGGGCTCGATGTAGTTCGGCATGATGCTGATCCCCGGCGCTCGTCGCGGCGCCCATGAAGCCACGAAGGGTATGATAATCGAGCGGCGGAGGCATTTCAAGTTGAAAGCCCCGCTCGAGTGCGATAGAGTCTCCAGGAAAACCTGCAGGTATGCTGGCGGAAATCGAAATAGCGGGAAGGTGAGTATGGCACGGAAAGGACGCGGTCTCTTCATCACGCTCTGCGTGGTAATCGGTCTCTTCGTCGTCGCGGTCGTCGGGGTGCGGCTCTTTCTCACGCGCGAGAAGCTGATCGCGATGATCGTTCCGCGCATCGAGAAGACGATAGACGCGAAGGTGTCGATGGGGGACATCGGGATCAATTTTCCCTTCGGCTTCGGCGTCGACATCACGGCGCTCTCGTTCGAGAAGACGCTTCCCGATACGAGCGCGCTCGTTTTCACCTCCGAGAAGGTGACGGTGCGTTCGTCCCTCATGTCCCTCCTCAGGCGAAGGCCCGAGATCAAATCCGCCGACGTTCAGGGGGGCGCGGTGACGGTGACCGACGCGAAGAAGGGGCGCGAGATCGAGCTCCTCGGGATCGGCGGGCGTTTTGCGATGAAGCCGGCGGGGGAGACGGTCGCGCTGAGCGTGAAGGCTCTCGTCGATTCGGTGCTCGTGTCGGCCATCGGCGCTCCGCCGGCGATGACGTTCGAGAAGGTCGGCTTCGACGGCGAGATGGAGAGCGATCCCGGTTTCACGAGGATCGTCATCAAGGAGTCGCGGTTGAGCTGGAGCGATCTCGTGACGGCGAAGATCAAGGGAGAGGTGACCAACGTCAGAACGGCGCCGCGCGTGGTCCTGACCGTCGAGTCGGCCGACAAACCGTTCGGCCCGGTCCTCGAGCGCATCCGCACGTTCAGGCTCGGCGATCTCGCACCGGAGAAACGGCGGGCCGTCCAACCCCTGCCGGCGCAGACTCCCGTCGAGGTGTCCGGCGGCACGTTCGGCTTCAACGCGCAGGTCGAAGGGCTCGCGAAGGAGCCTCTCGCGATGAAGGTCGCGCTCGAAGGCAATCTCAGGGATGCGTCGATGAAGGCCGGGGAACTCGCCTCGATCGAGAAGATGAATGCCGATTTCAAGGGACAGGGAGTCGTTCTCGCGTGGCAGGGGCTCTTCCCTGGGCCGGGGAAGCCCGCGACGCCCGCGGAGATCAGTATGGCGTGGCAGGCGGTGAAGCTCGAAGCCTCCCTCGAGATAGAGGGAGGGGATTTCGTGCTGCGGAGCCGGACCGCGCAGGGAAGCGGCGCGGCCGGTCCCGGCGCGTCCGCGCAGCCGCTGCGCATCTCGTCGATGAAGGCGCGCGCCGAGGTCTCGGGCCCGGACCTGAAGAAGATATCGGGAGATTTCACGATCGGCGCGTCCCCGTACCGGTTCAACGGATCGATGATCAATATCATGCCCGCGTCCGCCGAGCTCGCTCTCGTCGCGCGGAAGCTTCTGGCGTCGGGGCAGCGGCAGATTCCCGATCCCGGAACGCTCCTCGACGGGATGGCGAACGCTCCCGTCGTGAAATTCGAAATATCGGGCCGGACGTTCGACGCACGGCCCTATCAAAAGCCGCTTTTCGGCTCAGCGGAGAAGGAAGCGGCCACGGCCGCGCAAACGCAGCCGCAGACTTCCGCGCCTGCGGCGGCAGGCGGCCTCGGTCTCCTTTTACTGAAGAACACGACGTTTACGGCGAAAATCGATTCCGTCATCTCCCGCGAGGCGATCGTCACGGCGCTCGAGGCGAAAGGGGCGATTCGCGACGGCCGCGTCAGGATCGAGCCGGTGACGTTTGCCTATGCCGGAGGGAAGGGCGCGGCGGTCCTGACCGCCGACGCTCGCAGGCTCGCGCGCGTCGAGACAAAGATCGATCTCTCGGCCGAAGGGATCGAGGCGGCTCAGGCCCTCGGGAGAATCGGCTCCGCGGGGGGCATGGTCCAGGGGAAATTCTCCTTCAAGTCGAACGGGTCGCTCGCGACGGGTCCCGGCATCAAGACGCTCATGGCGTTCTCAGCCGATGGCTTCGCGCTTTCGAACAAGGGCTCCGTGAGCATCGGGAAGTTCCTCGAACCGCTCGCGAAGATCCCCGGCTTCGACGTCACCCCGTTCGAGGAATTCAATTTCG
>JBFYZM010000258.1:0-7500 GCA_041309505.1 Candidatus Krumholzibacteriota bacterium | reverse complement strand
ACGCAGGCCTTCCTCCAGCGTATCGACGAGCCCGAGAATCCTGCGCTCCACGTTCGCCATGCCGATCTCGAGAAAGCGGTCGATCGAGGCGCCGAGCCCCGCGATACCGTACAGGTTGAGCGTGCCCTCCTCGAATCTCGCCGTGTCCGGCCGGGGCGTCGGGTCGTGAGCGAAAAAGGACCACGCGTCCTTCACGCCTCTCCAGCCGGGGTTCGAGACGTCGAGCTCGTCGAGGAGCTCGCGGCGGCAGTAGAAGAAGCCCGTCCCGACGGGGCCGAGGAGCCACTTGTGGCCTCCGGTCGAGAGAAAGTCGATTCCCGCGGCGCGCACGTCGCACCGGAGCATGCCGAGCGACTGGATCCCGTCGACGTGGAGGTAGATCCCGCGCTCGCGGCAGAAGCGCCCGAGCTTCGCGACGTCGACGCGATAGCCGTTCGAGAACTGGACCGAGCTCACCGTCACGCAGCGCGTCCGCGCGGTGCACGCGGCCGCGAGCATCTCCGCCGTGATTCTGCCTCCCAAAGGCTTCACGAACCTGACCCGCACGCCCCGTTTCTCGAGGCCGAGCCATGGAAAGACGTTCGCGGGAAACTCGATCGACGGCATGACGACGTTGTCGCCGCGCTTCCAGCGAATGCCGCCCGCGGCGAGGAGCACTCCCTGCGTCGTATTCTTGGTGAACGCGATCTCGTCCTTGCGCGCGCCGATGAGCCGCGCCGCCGATTTCCGCGCCCTTTCGATGCGGGCGAACACCTCTTCCTCGCAGAGAACGCCCTGTGTCCGGAAGCCGCTCGAAACGGCGTTCATGGCGCCGATCACGCGCGTCGAGAGGGGGCTCACCGCGGCATGGTTGAAATAAACGTAACGCTTCGCCGCGGGGAACTCTCTCCGGTAACGGGCCCAGTTGATATTCGCGTTCTTCGTCTTCACACGCACCTCCGTGCAGCGTTTGCGCCTCTGGAGAAAAATACACGGCGCGGCGCGATCCGAACAAGCATTAAAGAAGGTTGCGGCTGTCCGCCGATTGCGGGCACGGCGATAAAGTGGGTCGCCGCCGCTGTCCGCTTCTGATATCATGGCGGGGTGCCGGAGCGGCCGGCGCAACACGGCGCACGTCGATTCGGGGAGGAATCGAGTGACATTCGCCCGCAACGCATCCATCACCTTGGCGACGAGAGCGGCGATCATCCTGGTCGCTCTCGTGACGAGCGTCATCATTGCGCGCGCTCTCGGCCCCGCGGGGAGAGGGCTCTTCTCGCTCGCGGTCGTCGTGTCGGGCATGGTCTTCCACGCGACGAACCTCGGCGTCGGCGCGGCTTCGGGCTATTATCTCGGGCGGAAGAAAACGCCCGTTGCGGAGCTCGCGGGCAATTTGCTGAGCCTCTCCGTCGCGATCGGAGCCGGCGCGCTCGCGGTCTCGCTCGCGTTCTCGGGCCTTCTCGTGTCGAGGTTCGTCCCGTCGGTGCCGCTCTGGGCAGTCGTTGTCGCGCTCTTCGCCGTTCCGTTTTCCGGTCTCCTGAACAACTTCCAGATGCTTTTCCGGGCGAGAAGCGATTTTCGCAATTTCAACATCGTCGAGGTTCTGCAGCCCGGTTCGTTCTTCGTGCTCTTCGTTATCTGCGCGGTATTCGTCCCGACGCGTCTGTTCGGAGCGTCCGTCGCGGTCTTCCTCGCGTCGACCGTCGTCGCGGGGCTCGGCGCCGTGCTCCTCATGCGGCGCTGCGTGCAGTTCGGGTTCCGGTGGGATCCGGCAATCGTCAGGGGAACGCTCCGCTTCGGGATCCAGCAGAACGCGGCGAGCTTCCTCGACGTCCTCAATTTCCGGTTCGATATGCTCCTCGTGAACTATTTTCTCGATCCCGCGCACGTCGGATTCTATGCCATCTCGCTCGTCATCCCCGAGAAGCTCTGGAACATCCCGAACGTTCTTTCGACCGTCCTCCATCCGCGCGTCGCGAACGCGGGGAACGAGAACGACGCGAACCGGGACACGGCGCGGGTCTCGCGGATCACCGTTCTGATCGTCGGCACGGCGTGCGTCGCGATTCTCCTTCTCGGCAGGCTGCTCATCCGGCTGCTCTACCAGGACCGGTTCCTGCCCGCCGTCACGCCGATGTTTATTCTTCTGCCGGGCATTCTCATGATCAGCGTCGCCAAGGTGCTCACGAGCGATCTCGTCGCGCGGGGTTATCCGCGGGCGAATTTGTGGGCGGGGCTCGTGGCCGTCGCTTCGAACGTGGCCTGCAACGTCGTCCTGATCCCGCGCATGGGGATCGGCGGCGCGGCGCTCGCCTCGACCGTATCGTACACGCTGTACGCCGCGGTGATCGCGATCTATTTCAACCGCGTCACGGGCGTGCGGCTCGGCGCCCTCGTCGTTCCGACCGCCGGGGACGCGCGCTACCTCGCCCGCACCGCATGGGGCGAGCTGTCCCGCGTGTTCGCTCCGAAAAGGGAGAGATAGACTTCGGACGCGTGGCCTTCGATCCTCCGGATCGCGCGGCGTATTATCGTTTCCGGGCCTGTACGGTGAGGTCGGCGCACGCGAGGTCGTCGTCGGAGATATTTTTCCATCGCGGGGCAAGTTGCGATCGCGCGATACCGTCCGTGCGGTGCTGCTTCCGGGCGGCGAGGATCTCGAAGCCGTTCTTCTCCATGATCTCGATGTGCGCCGAGCACGGCTGCCTGTTGATCAGGTAGGTGCGCCGCCCGGCGATCAGCTTCCAGAGAATCTCGGGATACGCCCGATACCCGTTCCACTTCTCCGTGATGCCGTGCGACCTGAAGTCGATCTGGTGAGACATCATGCCGCCGCGCCTGAGCCATACGCGCAGAGCCCGATACGTGCTCTCGAGATCGACGACGTGCTCGAGAACCGCGTGCGACAGGATGAGGTCGACCGTGCCCGGCTCGATGACCCTCTCGTCGGACCAGGGAACCATGTATCTGATCGAGATCCCGCCGTGCTCGGAGCCCGGGGAGAGAAGAACGCTTCTGATCGCCGATATCCTGTCGTCGGACAGAGACGGATCGCGAGCCTTCGACAGCGCCGCGAGCTCGTCGAAAACGGCGAGGTCGGATCCGGCATTCGAGAATCTCACGACGTCGAGCGCACAGTAGCGGTCGACGCCCGAGAGGAGCGCCGCGAGCCCGACCCCGATGGAATCGCCCGGCCCGAGCTCGGCGAGCGTGCGGGGCGTCTCGCGCATGCCTGCCGAGCGCAGCAGATCGAGATGCTTGAGCCACACCTCGAGGCAATAGGACGCCCTGTTCGTTCCTCCGGTGCGCCCTTTCGGCAGTATCCTCGAGGCGCCGGGGATGAACGTCAGAATACCTTTGACGACAGGTTTGATTGCCATGCGTATACTGCCGCTACCGAATCAGGATCATCTTCCTCGTCCGCGAGAACGATCCCGCATCGAGGCGGTACAGGTAGACGCCGCTCGATACCGCCGCGCCCCTCGTGTCGGCCCCGTCCCAGGCCCGCGTGTACGTTCCCGCGGAAAGCGGCGCCTCGACGAGCGAGCGCACGAGCCGCCCCGCCGTGTCGTAGATTCGCAGGGAAACGGCCGCGGGCTCGCTCAGGCTGAAGCGGATCGCGGTCTCCGGATTGAACGGATTCGGATAGTTCTGGTCGAGGGCCGCGAGCGAAGGCGTTTCCCTGCCCGTCGGCGCGAGCTCCGTCTTGTCGCAGAGAATCCAGTGATCCGGATCGAGCGCGACGTCGAGCGCGGAGTCCGCGAGCGCGACGTGAAACTCCTCGTGCCGGTCGTCCACCCAGAAGACGGTGTCGATGACGCCCGAAGCGGTCGTGATCCTGAAATCGACGGGCATCGCATAGAGAGCAAACTGCCACTGGTCGACCGCGATCGTCGCGTTGAACTCGTCGTTCAGCCGGTAGCATGTGCTCGAATACCGGTAGATGAGGCGATCGGTGCGCGTGAGCCATTCGTCGAAGAACCAGGAGAGAGACGAGCCGTGGCGAGCCTCGCAGAGCGCCTTGAAGTCGTTCGTCTCAGCCGCCCCGAAACGATACCGCGGATCGGCGCAGTAGTCCTTGAGAATCTGGAAGAAATTCCCGTCCCCGACGACGCGCCGCAGCATGTGCAGCACCCACGAGCCCTTGTCGTAGACGACGTTGTCGAAGTAATACCATGGATCCGTGTTGTCGGGATCGCGGAGCACCGGGCCGTTCCAGCGGGAGGGATGATCTTCCGATTCCATGTATGTCCTGAGCCGCGCCGGGCCCTGCAGGTGCTCGAACCAGAGCGCTTCGCTGTAGCTCGCGAATCCCTCGTTGAGCCAGATGTGCGTCCAGTCCTTGCAGGTGATCATGTCGCCGAACCACATGTGCGCCATTTCGTGCACGAACACCCAGTCGTAGTAGTGGTTCCCCGTCACGAGCGACGAACCATAGCTCGTGAGCGTCTGGTGCTCCATGCCGCCTCCGATGGGGCAGAGCGCCACGCCGTACTTCTCGGCGACGAACGGATAAAGCCCGAACGTTTCGGAGAAGAACGCGAGCGCCGGTGCGGTTATGCTGAAATCGATCAGAGCCTTGGCCTGCAGATCCGGGTAGACGTAATGCGTGATCGGCATCGTGTCTCCCGGGGCGTAGACGAAACGGTCGTCGATTCTCACGTAGTTCGCCGCGGTGACCGAGGCGAGGTACGTCGTCATCGGATAGTCCTCGCGCCAGTGGTAGCGGCGGTAGGGCGCGCTCCAGCGCGTTTCGTCTGTGTACCCGAGGTACGTGCCGTTCGACGTCGCGAAGAGGGGGACGGGCACGGAGAAATAGAGGTCGAACGTGGCTTTGTCGTCGGGATAATCCTTGCAGGGCCACCAGCCCCTCGCCGACCACGGCTCGCTGAGGGAGTAGATGAGCGGATAGCCCGCGGCGTTCGAGAAGAAGAGGCCGGGATCGACGGCCGAGCCCGGGCTTCCGCTGTAGAGGATCTCGATATCGACCGTATCTCCCGGGAAGACGCCCGCGGGAGCATCGATCGCGACGAGGCCGCTCGAACGGGTCCATTCGAGCGTATCGCCGATCGCCCTGCGCGCGCCCGATATCGTGAGCGCGTTATCCGCGTCGAGCTCGACGACGCCGAGCATCCCCGCAACCGGCGTGACCCTCGCCGTGACGCTCCCTTCGACGATCCGGGCCGTCGGATTGATCGCGACGTCGATCGTGTAATGGACGACGTCGTAGAGGAGCTGGCCCGGCCTCGGCTGCGGGGCGAGAAGCGGCTTGAGCGCCGATGCGCGCCGTGCCCGCGCGATTTCCATTTTCCTGAGAATGTCGCCGTGGATCTTCTCGAACGGGGATTGAGCGGCGGCCGGCGCCGCGAGGGCGCACAGGCAGAGGGCGAAAACGAGCTTCCTGAGCATTGCGCTTCTCCTTGAAATCAATTGTCTTACACGTAATGATAACATTTCCGGGAAGCTTTGACAAATCTTGGTTTTGGACACAATCAGACGCTCCAGGGCCATCTCATGCGGCTCAGGTAGCGGACGAAATCGAAGAAGAGCGGGTGCAGGACCGGCACGAAGACGCCGCCCGCGGCCGCCGCCTGTTCGAATCCGTCGACGAGCGATTTCTCGAGCTCCCGCTGGAAATCGGGCCCCGGCTCCACGTCGAGATCGGCGCAGTGCCGTCCGATGCTCAGCGTGCGCATCGGTTTCATGCCCGACGGAAGATGCAGCGGGTGGAAGAAGCCGTTGCGGTGCGTCGTTTCGTACTTGAAGCGCGCCGTTTCGATCGCAGCCCGCGTGTTCGCGGAGAAATTGCCGCCCGGTTCGCCGCCGCGCATGCAGACGCCCGCCACCTCGCGTCCGGCGATGCGCTCGAGGAGCTGTTTTTCCCCCGCCGCCGCCTTTATCTCGTCCCCGAAACGCCGCGACGTCGCCACGAACTCGCCCCGCAGCGCGATTTCGCCGCCGCCGCCGCCGATGCTCCGCGCGTAACGCTTGATCTCCCGCGCGCCGTAGAACGGACCGCATGGCCTGAGGTACGCGGTGCTTCGCATGCCGTATCTTCCCTCGAGCTCGTGTATGAGCGGCATATTCACGATCGCCCGGTCGACGTCGAAGCGGGGGCTCACGCAGACGCGGTAGGGGCGGCCGTCCCGCTGCGGGAGCGTCCAGAGGCGGAGCTCGGGAAGGCCGCGGCTCGCGTGCGCGGCGCGGATAGCTGCCCGGAGCGAGGCGACGTCGTCCTCGCCGTAGCGCCCGTGAACGTTCGCCGTCTCGCGAAGCCGCGCGAGAAGCGGTTCGAGCGCCGCCATCCTGACGTCGGCGACGTCGTCGAGGTACGTGGACGCGACGTGGCCGTACCCGAGGTGCCCGAATATCTCCCGCGCGAAATCCTGATTCATCGACGCGCAGTGATAGCCGATCTCGATTGCGCCGGGAGGGACGCTCGATGAAACAGGAAGGGAGAAGGGGAGAGAGCGCAGCTCCTTTCCGTCGATCTCGACGACGGCATCTTTCAGCGCGCAGGAGACGCGGAGCGTTCCCCGATCGACGATGCGCAGGTCGAGCCCGGCGGCGCCCCTCGCCTCCCACCATTCGGCGACCTCTCGCTGCGTCGCCTTCCATGCGTCGCCGTGCGCGTCGACGTGTCTGAGAAAGGCCTCGTAGGGAAGGCGGTTCTTCGCGTTGCGATATCTGAGGAACGAGCGCTGCAGCATGCCGAGGTTCATGGGCGCCGTTACCGGTTTGCGGAGCTTGAGCTTCTCCAGGAATTCCTTCGGTGACGTGTATTTATGCACTGCATACAATGAGCGTCGCGGCGCGCCGCCGTCAAGGCAATTTCCCGGCCGACGGTTCTTCCTCGGTCGTTGCTTTGGTACGGAATACTCTGATACAATCGGCCGACTTCGAAAGAGAGAACCCGCGACGGGCCGTCGGTGCTCGCGCGAGGTGCAATCCGGAACGGCGCGCGATGCGGGGGGCAGGGCATCCATACCGATGATAAAAAGCGACTGCTGGGCAACTTTGCATCCCTGTCGGTGCTGCAGGCGGCCAACTATATCCTCCCTTTCGTCACGGTCCCGTACCTGACCAGGGTGCTGGGACCCGCTCATTACGGCCTGATAGGTTTCGCCGCCGCACTGATCAATTACTTCACCATTCTGACGGGATACGGCTTCAACCTGTCGGCCACGAAGGAGATTTCCCTGCACCGGGACGACCGGGAGAGGATATCCGGAATATTCAGCTCGGTCATGATCATAAAACTCGCGCTCCTCGCGCTGAGCCTGATCCTCGTGCTCGTCATCGTTTTCTCGTTCGATAAATTCAGGGCGGATGCGGGCGTCTACCTGTTCTCCTTCGGGTTCGTGATCAACAACGCGCTCTTTCCCGTGTGGCTCTTTCAGGGCATGGAGCGCATGAAATACATAACGTATATCAACCTCGCCGGCCGCGTCGCGCTCACCGTCGCGATCTTCGTTTTCATCTCCGGGAAAGACGACTATACGTTGTACGTGATCCTGAGCT
>JBFYZM010000257.1:0-18135 GCA_041309505.1 Candidatus Krumholzibacteriota bacterium | reverse complement strand
CAGATTCTCACGCCGTCCCAGAAGGATCGCTTCACGAAAACGCGCGAGGTCGATTTTGCGTTCGGCGTCTCGGGACTCGCCCGGTTCCGCGCGAACTTCTACGTGCAGCGGGGCTCGATCGCCATGGTGTTTAGGCACGTGCCCGTGAACATCAAGAGCATCGACGAGCTCGGCCTGCCGGTCGTTCTCAAGGAGCTTTCGCTCCGGCCGCGCGGCCTGATATTCGTCACCGGGACGGTCGGCAGCGGCAAGTCGACCACGCTGACCTCCATGGTCAACGAAATCAACAAGACGGCGAACAAGAACATCATCACGGTGGAGGATCCGATCGAATTCCTGCACCACGACGAGAAGAGCATCATCAACCAGCGCGAGATCGGAAGCGACACGTCGTCCTTCCACGAGGCGCTTCGCCACATTCTTCGCCAGGATCCCGACGTCATCCTCGTCGGCGAGATCCGCGACGCCCTCACGATGGAGATCGCGCTCATGGCCGCCGATACCGGGCATCTCGTGCTGTCGACGCTCCATACGGTCGACGCGACGCAGACGATCAACCGCGTCATCTCCTTCTTTCCTCCGCATCAGCACCAGGAAATCCGCTACCTTCTCGGCGCCACCCTCCAGGCCGTCGTCGCCCAGCGGCTCATCCCGATCAGCGGCGGCAAGGGGCGCGTCCCGGCGGTGGAAGTAATGATTGTCACTTCCACGATCCGGGAGTATATTATCGATCCTGAAAAGACGCCTCTCATCACGCAGGCGATTCGCGAGGGTGTCTCCTCCCACGGCATGCAGAGCTTCGATCAATCGCTGATGAAGCTCCTTTCGGACGGTCTTATCACGATGGAGGAGGCGCTCAAGAACAGCTCCAACCCTCACGAGTTCAGCCTCCGGCTCAAGGGCATTCAGGCCACGAGCGACAAAACGTGGGAGACGTTCGAAAGCGCGGGGAAGGGCGGCCCGGCAAGCGATTTCTGATCCCCGTGCGCGCACGGGCGGTCGCGAGCCGGCTCGCCATATCCATGAGTCTCCCCCGTTGCGCCGCCACGGGTGCCGTATTCGCGCGAATCTGAGTGCGGGATGAATATCAAATTCTACGCTACGCTCGAGCAGGCAGAGAAGAACGCCCTGCAGAACGCGACGGTCGTCGTCATCGACGTGCTGAGAGCGTCGAGCACCATCGTCGCCGCCATCGAGAGCGGCGTCGAGAGGATCATACCCATCGCCGACGTCGAGACCGCCTCACGGCTCGTGCGTCCCGCGGAGCGCGACAAGAAGCTGCTGGCGGGAGAACGCAAGTGCCTGAGCGTCCCCGGCTTCGATCTTTCCAATTCTCCCGGAGAATTCACGCCGGCCCGCGTGCGGGGAAAGACGCTCGTTCTGACGACGTCGAACGGCACCCGGGCCATCGCGACCGCCGCGAAAGCGGGACGCATCGTCATCTGCGCGCTCACGAACCTCACCGCGGTCGCCGCCGCGCTTCGCGGGGAGCGCGAGATCGTCGTGCTCTGCTGCGGCGCGGAGGGAACCATCGCGGCGGAGGATCTTCTCTGCGGAGGAATGCTGCTCAGAAGCCTCGATCAGGCCGGCGCGCCGGACGCGCTCCCGGATGCGGCGCGCATCGCGTGCGTCATCGCGGAGCAGTCGGGCTCGGAGATCGAAGCGTTCGTGCGCCGGTCGGATCACGGCCGCAAGCTCATTGCGCTCGGGTTCGAGAGCGACGTCGTGTTCTGTTCCCGCGTCGGCGTGAGCTCGTGCGTTCCCGAGGTGCGGGAGGGAGTGATCGTCGCCTAAATGGACCGGATGAGCGATACGGACCGCGCGGTCATTCTTCGCGTTCTCGACGCCAACGCGAATCGATGCGCCGAGGGCCTGCGCGTCGTCGAGGAGATCGCGCGTTTCTCGATGCAGGACGCCTCGTTGACGGCTGGTCTCAAGGAGGTGCGCCATCAGGCGCGGCGAGGAGTCGAGGCGCTCGCGCAGGGGGCGCTCCGGCACCGCGACAGCGCCGGGGACGTCGCGCGGGGAAGCGCGACGGCGTCCGAACTCTCCCGGAGCTCTCTCGCGGCCGTGGCACGGGCGAATTTCGCCCGCGCCGAAGAGGCGCTTCGCGTGCTCGAGGAGTTCGGGAAGCTCATCGACGAAGACGGTTCGCGCCTTTTCAAATCGCTTCGCTTCACCCTCTACGCGATCGAGCGGGGATTCTTCGCCGAAGCGGCCGGCGCCGCGCGCATGCCGCGCTCGCCCTTTCTGTACGCGATCCTCGACCGGAGCGTCGTCGATCGCGGAAGCGTGGCCGCGGTGGCGGGAGCGCTCGTTTCGGCCGGCGTCGGCATGATCCAGTACCGCGCGAAGCGAACCGGCGTGGAGGAGAGGCGGCGCGACGTCGTTGCGATCCTCGAAAAGGCGCGCAGCGCATCGATACCCGTCATCGTGAACGACGACGTCGAGCTCGCCGCGGAAACGGGCGCGGACGGCGTTCATGTCGGCGCCGAGGATGTCCCGCCGGGGGAGGCTCGATCGATCGTGGGGCCGGGACGGATCGTCGGCGTCAGCGTGACAACCCTCGACGAGCTCGCGCGGGTTCCTCCGGATGCGGTCGATTATGTGGGGATAGGCCCGGTGTACCCGTCGCCGACCAAGCCGGAAGCGAGGGTGCTAGGGGTCGAATTCGTGAGGAGCGTGCGGAGCAGGACTCCGCTGCCGCTCGTCGCCGTCGGCGGGATCCGGGCGGAGAACGCTCTCGAGGTGATCGACGCGGGGGCAAACGGCATCGCGGCGGTTTCGGCCCTTCTCGCGGGGGATGTCGGGAAAAACTGCTTTACCTTGAAGAAAATCATTGCTACAAGATTGCGATAGGGCACGAGCGGACCGGGGAACGCGCGAACGGCGCATCGCGTCGCTCGCGGGACGGAACCTCCGGTCCGGAAACCGCGTCGATCCGGATAGAGGATTTTCATGCGGATAACGAAAGGCGTTCTGTTCGTCATATTCGCCGTGTTTCTCGGCGTCGCTCTCGCGTCGTATCAGAAAGAGGACGTCACCGCGCCCTGGGACGACTGGGGCGCGTTCTGGCAGGCGAAGAATCTGTGCGGGCCGATCGGCGCCGGGGTGGCGGGATCGCTCCATTATCTCTTCGGCCCCGGGCTCGCGTGGTTCTGGCCTCTCTTCGTCGTGCTGTTCGCCCTCCTGGCGTTCAAGGATATCGAGGCGCGAAGGCATCTGAGGCGCATCGTATGCTCGCTCGCGCTGTTTGTCGTTCTCGCCGGAATCACGACTGTTTTCGGCGGCCGCGGCGCGGCCGGGCTCACGGGCGCCAAGACGCTCGGTTTTCTCAGACTCGTTTCGGGGCGCGTCGGATCGGTTCTCATCCTCGCCGCCCTGCTGCTCGTTTTTTCATTTCTCCTGTTCCCGGGCGCGGTCGAGACGCTCCTCTCGAAGATCAAGGATATTCGCCTGCCGCGGCTCGCGCTCCCGAAGCCGGGCCGGGGGGACGCGAAGCCGAAACGGCCGAAGCAGAGGAAGGGCGCAACGGAGAGGGCGGTTCCCGAGATTCCGGTGATCGTCGAATCCGAAAACGAAGAGACGCGGCTCGAGAGGCCTCCGAGAATCACCGTCCCCGAGCGTCCCGTCGCGAAGGCGGACGAAACGCGGCTCCTCGACGCGGACGAGGTTCCGGCGCCGCCTCCCGAGGCGGCGGGGGACATGCCGCTTCCGGATCTCTCTCTCCTCGACGATTACGAGGCGCGGGGAGTATCGTACAGCACCGAGGATCTCATCGCGCGAAGCGAGGTCATCGAGAAGAAACTCAGGGATTACGGCCTCGACGGGAAGATACAGGAAGTGCGGCCGGGCCCCGTCGTGACGACGTTCGAATTCGTCCCCGCGGCGGGGGTCAAGGTGAGCCAGATCGCGAGCCGTACGGACGACGTCTCGCTCGCGCTCGCGGCGCGCTCCATCCGCATCCAGGCGCCGATCCCGGGGCGCGGCGCGGTCGGTATCGAGGTGCCGAATCCGGAGCCGAGCATCGTTTCTCTCAAGGAGCTTCTCGAGCACTACCCGTCCGACAAGGACGGACTCGTCGTTCCTCTCGGAAAAACGGTGACGGGAGAGCCGTTCTTCGCCGATATCTCGGATATGCCCCACTTGCTCATCGCGGGCGCGACGGGAAGCGGGAAGAGCGTCTGCATCAACACGATCATCTGCTCGCTCCTGTTTCATCACACGCCGGCCTCGTGCCGGTTCATCCTCGTCGATCCCAAGCGTCTCGAGCTCATCTCGTACAACGATATTCCGCATCTCCTCCATCCGGTGATCACCGAGTCGAAGCGCGTGCTCAAGGTCCTCCAATGGCTCACGGTTGAGATGGACCGCCGGTACAAGCTGCTCGCCTCCGTCGGCGTCAAGAATATCCAGGGCTTCAACCGCAAGATCGCCGAGGAGGAGCTCGTTCATCCCGAGACGGGGGAGCGGCTCTCGCGGCTTCCGTATTACGTGACGATCATCGACGAGCTCGCCGATATCATGGTCACGATGGGAAACGAAATCTACCCGCCGATCACGCGCCTCTCGCAGATGGCCCGGGCCGTGGGGATCCACCTCGTCTTCGCGACGCAGCGGCCGTCGGTCGACGTCGTCACGGGGCTGATAAAGGCGAATTTTCCGTGCCGCCTCGCATTCCAGGTGACGTCCAAGACCGACTCGAGAACGATCCTCGACGCGAACGGCGCGGAGAAGCTCCTCGGAAACGGGGACATGCTCTATCTGCCCAAGAACCTCCCGCACCCCATCAGGCTCCAGGGCGCGTTCATTTCCGAGCACGAATCGGAGCGCGTGGCGACATATTGGAGGAAGTTCACCGCCGCGGAAGAAGCGCTCGACCTCACGGACGAGGCTCCCACGGCGGGGGACGACGACGCCCCGATCGACGACGATCTCTTCCAGAAGGCGAAGGATCTCGTCGTGATTCATCAGCAGGGTTCGATTTCCCTCCTCCAGAGGCGCCTCCGGGTCGGCTATGCGCGCGCCGCGCGCCTCATCGACATGCTCGAACAGGCGGGGGTCGTCGGTCCGTTCGAGGGGAGCAAGGCGCGGCGGGTCCTCGTGAGCCGCGAAAGCTACGATGGAAGCTGATACGCCGATTCTCCCCGGAACCTATTTCTTCTTCAATCTCGGATGCCCGAAGAATCTCGTCGACGCCGAGACGGCCGCCGCGCGGCTCGAGGCGGCAGGGTGGCGGGAAGCGGCTTCTCCCGAGGCCGCGGCGCTGCTCGTCGTCACGACGTGCGCCTTCATCGCGAGCGCGATGGAGGAATCGGTCGAGGAGATACTGCGCGTCGGCGCCGCGAAGAAAGAAGGACAGGTTCTCGCCGTGCTCGGGTGCCTCGTTTCGCGCGAGGGGCCTTCGCTGCGAGCGCTTCTTCCCGAAGTGGACGTGTTCTGCGCCGTGGACGAGATGCCGCTTCTCGCGGAAAAGATCGCGGCGGGAGAGGGGGGAGCGGAGCGAGCCCTTCCGGCGGAGACTCCCGCCGCCGCTCCGAAAGCGCGGAGGCGCGGTTGCGCGATCCCCGGACGACGGCTCTTCACGCCCCCGCATCTCGCCTACCTCAAGGTTTCCGACGGATGCGCGAACCGGTGCAGCTACTGCACGATCCCGTCGATCAGGGGAGATCTCGCGAGCAGGCCGCGGGAAGAGATACTCGCCGAGGCGGCGGCTCTCGCCGCGGCGGGCGTGAAGGAGCTCGTCGTCGTGGCCCAGGATACGACCGCGTACGGCGCGGACCGCGGCCGGATCGACAACCTGTACGATCTCCTCGAGGCTCTCGCGGACGGGGCGCGGTTCGATTGGATACGTCTCATGTATCTTCATCCCGCGCACATCGACGTCGGAAGGCTCGTTCCCCTCATCAAGGGAGGGGCGATAAGTCCGTATCTCGACATTCCGATTCAGCACGTTTCGAGTTCGATTCTCGAGCGGATGGGACGCGGATACGCGAGAAAGGATCTCGACGCGCTTTTCGACGCCCTGCGCTCGTCGATCGACGACCTCGTGCTGCGGACCACGGTGATGACCGGTTTTCCCGGAGAGACGGAGGCTCACTTCAGGGAGCTCGCCGGCTTTCTCCAGGACGTCTCCTTCGATCACGTCGGCGTCTTCGCCTATTCGCCCGAGTCCGGAACGAAAGCGCGCGCGTTCGCCGGCAAGGTTCCCGCGCGCGTCGCGCTCGCCCGGAAGGAGGAGCTGCTCGATATCCAGATGGATATCTCCCAGGAACGCTTGACGGCCCGGCTCGGCGGCGAAATGAAAATTCTCGTCGATTCGCGTATCCCTCTCGACGAGCGCCCGCTTCGGAATATCGGATGGGAAGGGAGATTCTACGGCCAGGCATATGAGATCGACGGAGTCACGTACCTGAAGGGAAGCGTTCGCTCGCCCGGGATCTTCGTTCGCGCGCGGATCGTCGAGGCGCAGGCTTACAATCTCGTCGCCGAGGTCGTGCACCATTCGGAGCGGACGTCGCCCGACGCGACCGCCGCGACGCGCGACTGAGGATTTCATTTGACTTTTTTTCGCAATTGCTGATGATTATTACGGTTAGATGTATCGCGGGCGAGCGGTCCCCGCGTCGCCCGGTAGGTAACCCCGCGCGGAGGTGGTATTCGGTGGCTAATTTCATTCACGACAAGGGATTCGTCAGGATCGTGTGCGTCATGTGCCTCATCGCCGTCCTCGGTATCGATCCCCTTATCGCCGCCTCGCAAGAGTCCCCGCGGGGGATTCCCACGAATTACCAGATCGTCGAACGGATTTCCTCCCAGACGGTGCAGGAAATCATCCTCGCGATGGGAACGCTGCCGCGGGACGCTGTCGTTCTTCTGAACAAGACGAAGAGCGCGGGCAACGTCGATTTCGTGCTCGAGAACACATTCGTTCTGGAGATGCGCAACGCGGGAATCAAGCTCGCGATCGAATCTCCGAAGAAGGACGAAGCGGTTCTCGCGAGCGGCACCTTTCGTCTTTCGTACCAGATCGTCCGGCTGTCCCTTTCCTATCCGAGGATTTCGAGAAAATGGTGGTTGGGATCGAAGATGGTCGATCGCGCCGCTCAGGCGGACGTGTTCGTCCAGTTCATCGATCTCGCGACGGGCGATATCGTGTGGGTCAAGGAGATCCACAAGGAATACAAAGACACCATCGACTACTCTCAGCTCAAGCTGGTCGAAGAGGCGCAGTACGATTTCACGAGGCCCTCGCGGAGCGAATTCAAGATGACGAGGCTTCTCGAGCCGCTCGTCGTGGGCGGGATCGTGGTCGGTCTCGTATATCTCTTTTTCTCGAATCAGAGCAGCAAATAGCTCGTTTTGCTGAAGGATTACGGCGATGCGTTCTCTCCCCGCTGCACGATGCCTCGTAACAGTCGGCGTGTTCGCGATCCTCTCGGTGTTCTCCTGTGAGCGCCAGGCGATCCTCGACAAGGCGGCGAAAGAATATTCCGCGGGCCGCTACCGCGAAGCGGTTTTTCTGATCCGCCACAGCATCAAGAAGGGGGAATCGCCGTCGTCGGAGCTCCTGTTCCTGCTCGGCAGATCCTGGCTCAAGTCGGGGAGCGAGGCGGAGGCTCAGAGCGCCTTCGAGGACTGCAGGAAGAAAGACGCGTCATACGGACCGAAGATCGCCCGATTCCTGAAGGACGAGGCGACGGCGAGCATCGAGGCGCTCGACGTCGCGCGCGGGAAACGGATGATCGTGCTCGCCCTCGGCTTCCAGAGCGGGCTCGATTTCGGCGAATACAACGTCGTGGCGGGGAAACTCTATCTCGATCGGCGCGAATACGGCACGGCGATCGCGTACCTGGAGAAATATTTAGACGCTTTTCCGGACGCGCCGAACGCCGCGGAAGCGACGATAGATCTCGCCGCGGCGTACGAGAAGGAAGGGGACGCCACCCGGGCGATCTCCCTCTACCGGAGGTTTCAGGAGCGGTACCCGAACAGCAGGCTCGCGTCGAACGCGCTGTGGGAGCTCGAGAATCTGCTTCTCAGGGAGGCGGAGGAGCTCTATCGCTCGGGCGCGGTGAACGAAGCGGAGTCGCTGCTCGCGGGGCTCGCCCCGGCCGCGGGAAGCCCGCTCGTGAAGGAACGCACCAATTTCCTCCTCGGGGAGATCAGCGAGGGCAGGGGGGACGTGAAAGAGGCCGTGCGGTACTACCGTGAAGTCGTGAACTCGGGATCGAGCGGAAAGCTCGTGCAGAAAGCAAAGGAGAACATTGAGAGACTCGAGATGCCGAAGAGGCGCAGGTAAGACGCGCGTGGTGCCCGTGATCCTCGCGCTCGCGGCGCTTTGCGCCGCGTCGTGCGGAGGGCCGTACACGCCGAAGAGGATGAATCTCGCGACCGACAAGATCGCCCTCGCCGACCGTTTGTTCGACAAGGGGGATTACCGGGCCGCGGCGGGGGAATACAAGGATTTCCTCGCGACGTTCGCCGGGGACGAACGGAACGACTATGCCCAGTATCGGCTCGCCGAATCGTACCGATGCGACGAGGAGTATGCCCTCGCCGAGGTCGAATACCGCATTCTCATCAACGAACACCAATACAGCGATTGGGTCGACGACGCGTTCTATCTCGAAGGGGTGTGCGCCTTCAGGCAGGCGCCCCGGTCCGAGCGTGACCAGACGAAGAGCCACCAGGCGCTCGACCGGTTGAACCGGTTTCTGCAGATGTTCCCCTCGAGCCCGCGCCTGGAAGAGGCGCGGACGACGATTCGGGAAATACAGACGAGGCTCGCGCACAAGGATTTCACGGCGGCGAAGCTCTATTTCTCGAAGAAGCGGTACGACGCCTCGCTCGTGTACCTGGCCAAGATCATCGATCTCTATCCCGAAACGATCTATGCGGCGCGGAGCCGCTACTACCGCGCTTTCATCGAGGAAACCAAGGGAGACGCGGCGGGAGCCATCGAGGATTACCGGGGCGTGCTCGCGTCGAAGGACGCGATACCCGAGAAGGCGGAAGCCGAGAATCGTCTCAGGTTCCTGGAACGGAAGGCGGAAGGAACGCGGAACACGGATGGAGGCTAGGAAGGAAAAGATAGGGCTCTTCGGCGGCTCGTTCGATCCGATTCATACGGGGCACCTCATTCTCGCGCAGGCCGCGGTGAACGTCGCCGGGCTCGCGCGGGTCGTCTTCATCCCGACCGCGAATCCGCCCCACAAGCGGGACGTTCCCCTCACCGATATCGAAACGAGAACGCGGATGGTCGAGCTCGCGATCGCGGGAAATCCCCGATTCGAGCTTTCCCGCATCGAAGCCTCGCGCGGCGTTTCGTACACGTACCGGACCGTGCGATCCTTCGCCGAGAAGGGATACGGGAAAGAGGAGATTCATCTCCTGCTCGGGGGGGACATGCTCGAGGAGATGGGCGAATGGCGCAAGCCGGGCGAGATATTTTCGCGCGCGACCGTTCTCGTGATGCTGCGGCCCGGGCACGCCCGTCTCCCGGCGCTTCCTCCGGAGGCGGCGATCATCTGCATGACGGCGGGCGCCAACGCGATATCGTCGCGATCGATCCGCGCCCTCGCGCGGGAGGGAAAATCGATACGGTATCTCGTTCCCGAGGCGGTCGAGCGATTCATCGCCGCGCATTCCCTCTACGGGACGGGAATCTGATATGAACGCTGCGGGGAATCTCTTCATCGTGGACGGGCACGCGCTCGCGTACCGGGCCTACTTCGCGTTCATCAGGAATCCGCTCGTCAATTCGAAAGGGGAGAATACGGGAGCCGTATACGGTTTTCTCCGTATGCTGCTTCTCCTCATCAGGAAATACGAGCCGCGCTACCTCGCCGTCGTTTTCGACAGCGGCGAGGAGACCGATCGCCACCGGGAGTATCCCGCCTACAAGGCCCATCGTCCGGAAATGCCCGACGAGATGGCGGAGCAGCTTCCCGTCATCTTCGAGGCGACCGAAGCGCTCGGGATACGGATGATCGTCGAACCGGGGATCGAGGCGGACGATCTCATCGCCTCTCTCGCGCGGAAGGCGAACGCGGCGGGTCTCGACGCGACGATCGTCACGGGAGACAAGGATTTTCTTCAGCTGCTCTCCGATCGCATCCGGATCATCCGCCCGGAAAAGGGGACCGCACTCGAGGAGGGAATCGGCCCCGAATATTGCAGGGAGCGTTTCGGCCTCGAGCCGGAGCGGGTGATCGATCTTCTCGCCCTCATGGGGGACAGCGCGGACAACATTCCGGGCGTCAAGGGAATCGGCGAAAAGACGGCGCTCAAGCTGCTTCACGACTTCGGCTCCCTCGATGCCGTGTACGAGCGGCTGGAAGAGGTGAAGCCGGAGCACGTCAGGGAGAAGCTGAGGAACGGCGCGGAGAGCGCGCGCCTCTCCCGCGAGCTCGTGACGCTCAGGGACGTGCCGGTCGAATTCTCCCTTCCCGCGCTCGCCGTCGGCACACCGGAGCCGCGGCGGCTCACCGATCTCCTTCTCCGGCTCGAATTTCACCAGATCCTGAAGGAGCTCTCGCCCGAAGAGACGACCGTCGCCGCGGAGCGGACGTATACGCTCGTCGGAGCGCACGATCTCGAGGATCTCGCGCGCCGCCTCGCCGGATCGCGGGAGTTCGTCTTCGACGTGGAGACGACGTCGATCGATCCGCTCGACGCGGAGATCGTCGGTATTTCGTTCAGCACGGCCGAACGGACGGCTTCCTACGTTTCCGTCGCGGCGCCGCCGGGAGACGCCGGGGGGCTGTTCCAGCCGATCGGCGACGCGCGCGGGAACGCGCTCGAACGCGTGCGCGAGGCGCTCGGGCCGGCGCTCGCCGACGAATCGATCGCAAAGATCGGACATAACATCAAGTTCGATTGTCTCGTTCTCGAGGCGCACGGATTTTCGGTAGGGGGAGTCGGGTTCGACACCATGATCGCCTCCTACTGTCTCGATCCCGAGCGGCGTTCCCATTCGCTCGACAACCTCGCGCTCGAGTTCGCGCGCCACCGGAAGATCCCGTACGCCGGGCTGTTTCCGGCCGGCGCGCGGGAAAAGGATATCAGGTCAGTGCCGCTCGAACGGCTCTCCGAGTATTCGTGCGAGGACGCGGACTATACGATGCGGCTCAAGAAGCTCTTCGAGGGGAATCTCCGGGAGCTCGGTTTCGAATCGCTCTTCAGGGACGTCGAGATGCCTCTCTGTCTCGTGCTGAAACGGATGGAGCAGGAAGGAGTGGCGATCGACGCGGGCAAGCTCGCCGCGCTTTCGGGCACGGTCGCGCGGGATCTCGACCGTCTCACCGCGGAGATTCACCGGCTCGCCGGCGAAGAGTTCAACATCAACTCGCCGAAACAGCTCCAGAGAATCCTTTTCGAGAAGCTCGGGCTCGCGAAGGCGCGAAAAACGAAAACGGGATTCTCGACCGACGAGGATGTGCTGTCCGAGCTCGTTGCGAGCCACCCGATCGCCGCGAGCATGCTCGAGTACCGGCAGCTTTCGAAGATGAAGAGCACCTATCTCGACGCGCTCCCGCGCCTCGTGAATCCGCGGACCGGGCGGATCCATACCTCTTTCAACCAGACCGTCGCGGCGACGGGCCGGCTGTCGTCGAGCGATCCCAACCTGCAGAATATTCCCGTCCGGACGGAGCTCGGGCGCGCGATTCGCAGCGCTTTTATCCCGCGTCGCGGGAACGTCCTCATGGACGCCGATTACTCGCAGATCGAGCTTCGGATCATGGCCCATCTCTCGAAGGACGAGGAGTTCGTCGCGGCGTTCCGCGAGGGAGGGGATATCCACACGCGGACGGCGGCGCGCATCTACGGCGTGGAGGAGAAAGCGGTGACGGCCGAAATGCGCGCCCGCGCGAAGACGACCAATTTCGGCGTCATCTACGGCATGGGCGCCCGGGGGCTCTCGAGCCAGCTCGGCATCGGGCTCGACGAGGCGAAGCGGTTCATCGACGAGTATTTCGAGAAGTATCCGGGCGTGAAGGATTATATCGATTCCGCGATCGCCCGCGCGCGCCGGGACGGCTGCGCCGAGACCCTCCTCGGCCGCAAGCGGTTCCTGGGCGACATCGGCAGCGAGAACAACCGGATGAGAAGCTTCTCTGAACGGATCGCCGTCAACATGCCGATCCAGGGGACCGCCGCCGACATGATCAAGCTGGCGATGATACGGATCGATCGCGATATCGCCGACGAGGGGCTCGGGAGCCGCATGATACTTCAGGTTCACGACGAGCTCGTGTTCGAGGTCGTTCCCGGCGAGCGGGATCGCCTCGCGGCGCTCGTGAAGGAAGCCATGGAGTCGGCGCTGACGCTCGACGTTCCCGTGCGCGCCGACATCGGGTTCGGCGAGAACTGGCTGGAGGCGCATCGATGAGGAGGGTTCCGGTCATCGGAGTGACGGGTCCGATCGCTTCGGGCAAAACGACCGTCGCGAGGATCATCGCCGCCGCGGGCGGCGCCCTCGTCGATTGCGACGCGCTCGGAGCCCGGGCTCTCGAAGCGCCGGAGGCGCGAGGGAAGATCGTCGCCGCGTTCGGCGCCGGCGTGCTCGGCGCCGGAGGGGCGGTGTCGCGCGCGAAGCTGGCGCGCGTCGTATTCGCGAGCGACCGCAATCTCGAACGTCTCAACCGGATCGTCCGGGCGCCTCTCAAACGGATCATCACGGACGAAGTGGCGAAGCGCCGCGCGCGCGCTCCCTACATTGTGCTTGATGCGGTGCTCCTTTTTCAGTATAAATTCAGGTTCAAAGTGGATTACGCGGTCGTGACAAGGGCTTCCCGGGCGAAACGTCTCGCGCGGATCATGCGCAGGGACGGCGTCTCGCGAATCGAGGCGCTCGCGAGGATCGAGCGCCAGAGGAAGCTCGAGAGCGGCTGGGCGATGGCGGACGCGTCGATCGCGACGAACGGGTCGCTCGCGCGCGTGCGGTCGGAAGCCGAAAGGATCCGGGATCGATTTCTCGCGCGGCCGGAGGCGGCGGAGAGGAAGGCACGATGCAGGAGAAGCTCACGCACCGGGAGATAGAAGAGCGGGTGCTCGAGATGGAGCGGCAGCTTGCGGGGCTGCGCGGTTGCCTTTGACCCGGAAGGGATGCGGAAGGAAATAGCGGGGATCGAAAAGGAGATGGAGAAGGCGGGTTTCTGGGACGACCGGGAGCGCGCCGAGGGGTCCGTCTCCAAGCTCAAGGACCTCAAGGGAAGGCTCGAGCCTCTCGGGCGTCTCGCGAACGATATCACGCAGATCAAGGATCTCCTTTCGATGGAAGGGGGCTCGGAAGACGCGTCGATGCTCGACGAGCTCGCGGGCGAGCTCGCCGGGCTGCGCAAACGGCTCGGAGATTTCGAGCTCAGGATCCTCCTCTCGGGAGAGAACGACCGGGGCAGCGCCCTCATGAACATTCACCCGGGGGCCGGCGGCACCGAATCCCAGGATTGGGCCGAGATGCTGCTCCGGCTCTACCGGAAATATCTCGAAAGAAACGGATACGAGTATCGCCTCCTCGACCTTCAGCCCGGCGACGAGGCGGGGATCAAAAACGCGACCCTCGAGATAACGGGAGAGTACGCGTACGGAAAGATGAAGGCCGAGAGCGGCATCCACCGTCTCGTTCGCATATCCCCGTACGATTCGAACCACCGGAGGCACACGTCGTTCGTATCGGTCTTCGTGTACCCGGAAGTCGGGGACGCGATCGACGTCGAGATAACGCCGAACGATATACGGGTCGATACGTACCGCGCGAGCGGCGCGGGGGGGCAGCACGTCAACAAGGTTTCGTCGGCGGTGCGCATCACGCATTTCCCGACCGGAATCGTGGTCCAGTGCCAGAACGAACGGTCCCAGCACAAGAACCGCGAGATGGCGATGAAGGTGCTTCGCTCACGGATCTACGCGAAGCTCCAGGAGGAAGAGGACGAGCGGAAGGCGAAGGCCGCCGGCGAGAAGAAGGACATCTCGTGGGGCAACCAGATCCGCAGCTACACGATGCAGCCGTACACCCTCGTGAAGGATCACCGCACGGGAGTTCAGACGAGCAACGTCCAGGCGGTCATGGACGGCGAGATCGACGAATTCATCGAGGAGTTTCTCCGCTGGAAGGAAAGGAAGCAGTGACATGAGCGATACGGGTGCGCCGGCGGGCGGCCAGGAACGGGAACAGAGGAAGGCGAAGGTCGCGCGGCTGCGCGAGATGGGCGTTACACCCTACGCGTACCGGTTTCAGCGCTCGCATTCGACGGCCGAGGCCGTCGCGCGGGAGGCCGAGCTCGTCGCGGGCGGCTCGACGATCTCGCTCGCCGGGCGCGTCATGACGCTGCGGGGGCACGGGCATACCGCGTTCGGGCATCTCAAGGACGCGAGCGGAAAGCTCCAGTTCTATATCCGGGACGACGAGGTGAGCGCGCGCGAGTTCGAGATCTTCAAGCTCGTCGACATGGGGGATATCGTCGGCCTGACGGGAACGATCTTCAGGACGAAAACGGGTGAGCTGACGCTACGCGTTTCGTCGCTCGAGATCCTCAGCAAGGCGATCAATCCGCTCCCCGAGAAATGGCACGGGCTCCAGGACAAGGAGCTGCGTTACCGGCGGCGCTACGTCGATCTCATCGTGAACGACGACGTCTACCGGACCTTCCTCACGCGCTCGAAGATCGTCGAGGCGGTGCGCCGGTTTCTCATCGAGAAGGGTTTCGTCGAGGTCGAGACGCCGGTCCTGCAGCCGCTCTACGGCGGGGCGCTCGCGCGACCGTTCGTCACGCATCACAACACGCTCGACGTCGACCTCTATCTCCGTATCGCGGACGAGCTCTATCTCAAGCGCCTCATCGTCGGCGGGATGGAGCGCGTGTTCGAGTTTTCGAAGGATTTCCGCAACGAGGGGATGGATCGGTCGCACAATCCCGAGTTCACCATGCTCGAATGCTACGCGGCGTTCTGGGATTACACCGACATGATTGCGTTCGTCGAGGAGCTCATCACTTCGCTCGCGCGCCAGGTAACCGGCGGAACGACCGTGCGGTACGGAGAACACGAGATCGATCTCTCGCCGCCGTGGCGCCGGCTGAAATACTTCGACGCGCTGCATGAGGCCGCTGGAACGGACGTCCGGAGCGCCGACGCGGAGGAGCTCGCCCGCGTCGCGCGTGCGCGCGGGCTCGATCCGGGGGACGCGGAGAGCCGGGGGGATTATCTCGATCTCCTCTTCTCGGAGCTCGTCGAACCGCTGCTCATTCAACCAACCTTCGTGATGGATTTTCCGGTCGAGATCTCCCCGCTCGCGAAGATCCATCGGAGCGAACCGGGCGTCGTGGAGCGGTTCGAGCCCTATATCGCGGGGTACGAGGTTGGGAACGCATTCAGCGAGCTCAACGATCCCGCGGACCAGCGGGAGCGGTTCGAGGCGATCGCCCGCGCCTGGAAGGGAGGAGCCCACGAGACGCATCCGATCGACGAGGACTACGTCAGGGCGCTCGAGTACGGGATGCCGCCGACGGGCGGCCTCGGCGTCGGGATCGACCGGCTCGTCATGCTGCTCACCGATTCGCCGTCGATTCGCGACGTGATTCTGTTCCCGCAGATGCGTCCGGAAGAAGGCCGCGACAAAGAGTGAAGAAGATGCACTATTCCATTTCGATCGCGCTCAAGTATCTCAGGACGAAGCGGCGCCGGGGGTTCATATCGCGCGTGACGGCGATCGCCATCGTCGGGACGCTCGTCGGTGTCGCGACCCTCATCATCGTCCTTTCGCTGATGAACGGTTTCGAGAACGAGCTGCGGAGCCGGATCGTCGAATTCAACACGCACGTTCTCGTCTTCGCGCGAACGCCGGGGGCATGGGCCGGCGTCGATTCCGCCGCCACCCTCGTCGAACGCGTGCCCGGAGTCGTCGCCACGTCCCCCTTCATCAGGGGGGAGGCGCTCATCTACTACGATCTCGTCCCGGGGGTTCGCGTGAAAACGAAGGGCGCTCTCGTGAAGGGGCTCGACCTCGAGCGGGAACGAGGCGTTTCGACGGTCATCGATTCCATCACTCCGCCGATATCGTCTTTCGAAGTGAAGGGGTTCGACGACGGGAAGGACGTCCCCGGCATCGTGCTGGGGAGGGATCTCGCCGACGAGCTCCTCATCTATCTCGGCGAGGTGCTCACGCTCGTGACCGCTCCGGCGGAGCTCAAGGGCGGGAAGATGACTCCGCGGACACAGGAATTCCGCGTCATCGGCTTCTTCAAAACGGGCGTGTACGAGTTCGATTCGCGATTCGTCTATATCGGCCTCGAGGACGCGGAGCGGTTCTTCGACTTCGAGTCGGCGACTCACGGGATCGGCGTGCGGATCAAGGACATTTACGCCGCCGACAAGGCGGACGCCCGGATACTGAGCATTCTCGATTCCCCCGCGTACGGCACGAACAACTGGATCCAGATGAACCGGAACCTATTCAGCTATATCAAGGTCGAGAAGATTCTGATGTTCCTGCTGCTCACGCTCATCATTCTCATCGCGGCGTTCAATCTCGTCGCGATGTTGACGATGGTGATCATGGAAAAACGCAACGAAATCGGGATACTGCGCTCCATGGGCGCCTCATCGCGGGGGGTCATGTCGATCTTCATGTTCCAGGGAACCTTCATCGGAGCGGTCGGCACCGCGATCGGCGCCGTCCTCGGGCTCCTCATGTGCGGCATTCTCCGGGAGATCCGGATCGATCTTCCGCCCGACGTTTATTTCATCAGCACGCTTCCCGTTCTCGTGAGCTGGGTGGATGTCGTAATGGTGAGCGTCGCCTCCCTGGCGATCTGCTTCCTCGCGACCATATATCCGAGTTGGGAGGCATGTCGCATGCCTCCCCTCGATGCGATACGGTACGATTGAAACCGCGGACCGTGAGGTCCGCGGATGCGGCGTGGCGGGATCGGTTGCCGCGGCGCCGGTGACGGGGTTATATTGATGGAGAGGGAACAGACACTCGACGCGCGCGGGATATGGCGCGTCTACCAGGGCACGAAGGGCCCGATAGAGGTCCTGAAGGGGCTCGACCTGAGCGTGGTCGCGGGGGAAGTGGTGGTCGTGATCGGAGCTTCGGGAGCGGGGAAAAGCACCTTGCTGCACATTCTCGGAACGCTCGAACGTCCCGACCGGGGACCCGTGCTCATCAGGGGAACGGATCCCCAGAAATGCTCCGCCGGAGAGCTCGACATGATGAGAAACAGGGATATCGGGTTCGTATTCCAGTTTCACTATCTCCTGCCCGAGTTCAGCGCGCTCGAAAACGTGATGATGCCGTCGATCATCGGCGGCCGGAACAGGCGGGCGGCGGAAGAGCGGGCGGCGGGGCTCCTCGGCGCCGTCGGGCTCGAGGAGCGGATCTATCACCGCCCGGCGGAGCTTTCGGGCGGGGAGCAGCAGCGGGTGGCCGTCGCGAGGGCGCTCGCGAACGAGCCGTCGATCGTGCTGGCCGACGAGCCGTCGGGGAACCTCGACGACCGCGCGAGCGAGAGCCTTCATTCCCTCGTGCGCGAGCTCTCGAGATCCCAGAAACAGACTTTCGTCATCGTGACCCACAAGAAGGAGCTCCTCGAGAAGGCCGATCGGGGTTTCGTTCTCGCGGACGGCACGCTCCACGAAATCGGGAGGGGCGCGGATGCTCTGCCAGTTCTGTAAGAAACGGGAAGCGACGATACACGTCACCAACGTGGAGAACAACAAGGTCCGCGCGATACACATCTGCGCGCAGTGCGCGGAGGAGCGCGGCTTCGACGAGCTCAAGAAGAGCAACTTCGCCATGACCGATTTCGTGGCGGGATTGTTCGATTCGGCGTTCGCGGCAGCGGAGAAAGGGATTTCTCCGGACAGCTGCCCGAACTGCGGGACGAGCTATTCCGCCTTTCAGGAGATGGGAAGGCTCGGATGCTCGGAGTGCTACGAGTTCTTCCAGCAGCAGCTGATTCCGCTCCTCCGGAGCATTCACGGCAATACGCGTCATCTCGGCAAGATCCCGCAGCGGTTCGCGAGGCAGGTGAGCCTCAGGAGAAAGGCGAGGGGGCTTCAGGACGAGCTCGAGCTGGCGATTCAGATCGAGCAATACGAACGCGCCGCCGAGCTGCGCGACGAGATCCG
>JBFYZM010000256.1:0-3134 GCA_041309505.1 Candidatus Krumholzibacteriota bacterium | reverse complement strand
CACGGTGAGGATCACGGGCTCGCCGACGTAGCAGCTCGAGCGCGAGAGGCTCATGCGCAGCTTGAAATCCTGCGTCTCGACCGGCGTATCGACGCCGACCACGACCGCGTTCGCCTTGAAGGTCTTTCCCTTCACCGTGACGGGCACGGCGGGAATCGTGAGCCGCCCCTTGCGCTTCGGCGTGAGATTGAACTGCATGATGTATCGCCGCTGGACCTTGCGCTCCATCTTGCCGCCGATGAGGCTGATCGACTGGCTGCTGCTATTCTGCCCGCCGAGGAACTGCGCGGAGAAATCGGGGCCAAAGGCCGCGGCGTCGGGCGGGGTGGCGTTGTCGGCGCCGTCCACGACGAGCTGGTAGACGAACGTCTCGCCCATGTAGACCGTCTCGGACTCGACGTAGGCCTGGACCGCGATCTCCTGCGCCGCGACGGCCGAGCCGATCGTCATGAGAATTATGAGAATGCCGAGCGCCCTCACGACGCGTCGCCCGTCGCGCATCGAAACTCGCGGTCTATTCCCGTTCGGCCGCGCCATTTACCAATCCTTCCCGACCGGCTTGTAGCCCCCGGCGTTCTGGGCCTGCTGCTCCTTGCGATCTTCTTTCTCCTGATCGAGAATCTCCCGGGCGGTGGCGTCGCGCGCAAGCTGTTTCTTCTGCTCGTCCTTCTGAGCGCCCTGCTTGTTCTTGTCGTCCTGCTTCTTCTGATCCTTGTTTTCCTCGGCGCCCTGCTTCTGTTGCTGCTCCTTGTTTTCCTGGTTCTGCTGCTGCTCTTGCCCTTGCTGGCCCTGCTGCTCTTTCTGCTCCTGGTCTTTCTGATCCTGCTGCCCCTGCTGGCCTTGCTGCCCGCCCTGTTGCTGCTGCTTCTGCATCTTGTCGAGGAGATCCTTGATCTTGAGGCGCGCGATCTCGAGATTCTCCGCGGCGAGCTTGTTCTCCGGGTCTTTCTCGAGCGCGGTGCCGTAATGTTTGACGCTCTGCTGCAGGCTCTCGAGCGCTTTCTGAAGGTCGCTGTCCTCCTGGCGCTTCCCTTCCTCGAACGCGCAGTTCCCGAGGTTGTACCAGGCCTTCGACTCGAAGGGAAGGCTCTTCGTCTTCGAGGCGGCCACCTGGAACTGCTCGCGCGCCTTCTCGAGATCCCCCTTCTTGAAGAACGCGTCCCCTCTGTTGAAGGCGACGATCGCATTCTCGGGCGCCTTCACCGACGCGCGATCGTAGAGCTCGAGCGCCTTCGCGAAATCCTTCTTCTCGTACTGCTTGTTGCCCTTCGAGACGAGGCGGCCCGGCGACTGCGCATATGCGGCGCCCGCCGTCATGCACGCGCACACGCAGAGCGCCGCGCCCGCGCGCGCACACATCGCACGTATCGGGAGAGCTCTTTTCATCTCGCGCCTCGCCTCCTCTCGCCCACGACCATCTCGATCGCGAGCAGCGCGAGCGCCACACCGAGAAATATCTGAAATTTCTCCTCGTAGAGCGTCATCGTCTTGGCCTCGAGCTCGCGTTTCTCCTCGCTCGCGACGAGCTTGAGATAGACGTCGCCGAGATCGATCGCGCCCGTCGCGACGTTGAGATATTTTCCGCCCGGGGTCGCGTTCGCCATCTTGCGCAGCGTGTTCGCGTCGAGACGGCTCCAGACCTCCTGCCCGTTGTACGTCATGAAGACGCGATTCCCCTGCTCATCGGTGATCGGAATGCGCCGCCCCTGGCCTTCGTCCCCGATCCCGATCGCGATGATGCGAATGCCCTTCTCCCCCGCCTCCTGCGCGGCCTCGACGGGGAACGAGTCGTGGTCCTCGCCGTCCGTGATGAGAATGATGTCCTTGTACTTCTTCTCCTGCGTGTCGAAGCCCTCGTCCATCGCCTTGCGGATCGCGTCTCCGATCTTCGTCCCGCCGCGCGAGACGGCGTTCACGTCGATGTCGTCGAGCACGAGGTTGAAGAATCCGTAATCGAGCGTGAGCGGCACCTTGAGCCCCGCGTTCCCCGCGAAGACGATGAGCCCGACGCGGTCTCCCTGGAGCCGGTCGACCATGTCCTTGATCGCGAGCTTCGAGCGCTCGAGGCGGCTCGGCACGAGATCCTCGGCGAGCATGCTCTTCGAGACGTCGAGAATGACCATGACGTCGCGGCCGCGTCGCTCGATCGTCTGCGGCTTCGGATTCCATGCGGGGCGCGCCGCCGCGAAGGCGACGAACGCGATCGCGAGCGTCACGAGCACCGCCTTCGACGTGCGCCCCGTGCCGCTCGAGCTGAGCCCGATGCGCTCGAGGAGATCTTCCTCGACGAACGCGCGGAGCGCCTGCTTCCTCCGGTACGACGCCCACGCGTAGAGAAACACGACGACAGGCACGAGCCAGAGGAGGTAGAGCATCTTTATGTTGCCGATATGCATGACGCCTCACGCGGCCTCTCGCAGCGCCTCGGCCCTTCGCGGGGCCGCGGCCTCCCGCGGGGCCCCTTACGGAATCTTTCGAAAAATGGTATTCGCCAGAGCGATCTCCATCATCATCACGCAGAGCGCCGCGAGCGCGAAGCTCGCGAAGAGCTCCTTGTAATCGACGAAACGCACCGACTCGATCTCGCTCGTTTCCAGCTTATCTATCTCTTCATAGATCTGACGCAGCGACTTCTCGTCCTCCGCCATGAAGAACCTGCCGTTCGTGATATCGGCGACCTGATGGAGCGTTTCCTGATCGACACCCTCGGCCACCGGCACCTTGAAATCCCCGAAGAGCGTGCGCACGGTGCGCACCGCCTCGCTCCCGCCCACGCCGATCGCGTAGATCTTTATACCCCAATCCTTGGCAATTTGCGCCGCCTCGGCCGGCGCGCGGCGGCCGTAGTTGTTCTGCCCGTCGGTGAGGAGAATCATTATCTTGCTCTTGATCTCGTATTCCTTGCCGCCCGACTCCTGCGCGTGGCGCGAGAGATCCTCCTCGGCGGTGCGGAGCCGCGCCGCGGCGAGCGCGATCGCGTCTCCGATCGAGGTGCCGTCCTCGTTCTGCCGCGTGACGACCTTGACGCTCTCGAGGAACCGCATGAGCGCCCCGTGCTCGAGGGTGAGCGGCGCCATCGTGTCGGCGTAGCGGGCGAACGCGATCATCCCGACGAGATCGTTCGGGCGCCCCTT
>JBFYZM010000255.1:0-3742 GCA_041309505.1 Candidatus Krumholzibacteriota bacterium | reverse complement strand
GATAATGGAGAACCGGTAACGCTGCAGCTTGGCCTGGAGCTTGTTGAGCTCGACGATCTGGGCCGCGCACTCCTTGTTCCAGGTCGCGAGGAAGGTCAGGATGACGATATCCCCTTGAAAGTCCGCGAGGCGCGCCGAGCTCCCGTCGAGCGCCTTGAGCTCGACGTCGGGAACCGTCGCATAGTTCTTGATCGTCACATTCGACGCGGATTCGGCCTGTTCGGGCGCCTTCTGTTTCGGCTGTTCGTTCTTCTTCGCGCAGCTCGTGGAGCCGATCGCGAGCGCGAGCGAGACCGCGACGGCACACGCCGTACGAGCCGATCGAACCGCACATCCCTGGAGCATTTCCGCCTCCCTATTTCTTCTTGATGAGTATTCCCGCTATCGTGTTCTTCTGGATCTCCTTGGTGCCTTCGTAGATCTCGGTGATCTTGGCGTCGCGGTAATACCGCTCCACCTCGTTCTCGAGGATGTAGCCGTAGCCGCCGAGGATCTGCACCGCCTCGTCGGTCACGAGCACGGCGGTCCTCCCCGCGTACAGCTTGGCCATCGAGGTGAGCTTCGGATCGATCTTTCCCCGATCGAAGTTCCACGCCGCCTTGTACGTGAGGAGACGGGCCGCCTCGATCCAGGTCGCCATGTCCGCCAGCTTGTGCTGCGTCGCCTGGAAATCGGCGAGTCGCTGGCCGAATTGCTGCCTCTGCTTCGAATACTCGAGCGCGCGCTCGAACGCGCCCTGCGCGATACCGACGGCGGTGGAAGCGATCTCGGCGCGGCTCTCGTCGAAGAACTCGAGCACCTGATAGAACCCCTTGCCCTCCTGGCCGATGACGTTCTCGAGCGGCACCTTGACCCCGCTGTACGAGACCTCCGCGGTCGAGGTCATCCGGATTCCCATTTTGTCCCCCACCTCCGCCGAATCGAGCCCCGGCGTCCCTTTCGGCACGAGGATGAGCGACTGTCCGCGATAGGTGGGCTGCGCCGCGGAGTCGGTCTGGCAGAGGGTGATATAGAAATCGGCGATGCATCCGTTCGTGATGAAGGTTTTCGTGCCGTTGATGAGCCAGCCGTCCTTCTCCTTCACGGCGGACGTGTCCATCGCCGTGATATCGCTCCCGTGGTTCGGCTCGGTGAAGCATCCCGCCGATATCATGGCGCCCGAGGCGATCGCCGGCAGGAAACGCGCCTTCTGTTCCTTCGAGCCGTGGCGCATGATGATCTCGGAAGCGAAATCGCTCAGCGCGAGCGCCGTTCCGATGCCGGAATCCTTCCGGCAGAACTCCTCGACGACGAGCGCGTTCTCGAGGACGCCGAGCCCCTGCCCGCCGAACTCCTCGGGGAAATGAATCCCGACGAATCCGAGCTCGCACGCCTTCTTCCAGATCGACCGGGGGAAGGAGTGCTCCTTGTCGTGCTTGATCGCGAGATCCTTGTCGAACTCCCCTTCGGCGAACTCCCGCGCCGCCTGCTTGATGTCCTTCTGCTCCTTGGTCAATTCGAAATCCATGATCTCCTCCGGATCGCTATGAGCCGATCTGTTCCTTCAACGCATCGATGATCTTGAACATATCCTCGACGACGCCGTAATCGGCGGCGGCGAAAATCGGCGCCTTCGCGTCGCGGTTGACCGCGATGAAAACCCCCGATCCCTTTATACCCGCGAGATGCTGAAACGCGCCGCTGATCCCCAGGGCGAGATACACCTTCGGTTTCACGGTGCGCCCCGAGGTCCCGACCTGCCGCTCCTTCCCGAGCCATTTCTTGTCGACGACGGGACGCGAGCACGAGAGCACCGCTCCCAGCCGGTCGGCGAGCTCCTGCGCCTTCGAAATGTTCTCGACATCCTTGATCCCGCGGCCGATCGATACGAGGAACGGCGACTGCGTGATGTCGACGGCGCCCGCCGCGGCCTCCCGATACCCGAGGAACTCGGTCGCGAAAGGCGTCGCGAGGGGAGGACACGGGTAGTCTTCGACGGCGCCGACGCTTCCCGCTTCCTCCGCGGGGGCGTAGCTCCCCGAGCGTACCGTGACGAGGTAGCCGCCCGACGGAGCGAACGTCGAGCGGGAGTGGATCTTTCCGTTATAGATGCTCCTCACGACGGATAGGCCCGCGCCTTCCATCTCGACCTTGATGCAATCGGTCGCGCACGGCCGAGCGCTTTCGACCGAAAGCCTCGGGAACAGCTCCATGCCGAACGCGGATTGCGGACAGAGGGTCACGAGAGGCGTCTCCTTCTCGAGCACGTCCTTGAGCGCGGCGGCGTACGTCTCGTACCGGAAATCGGCGAGCGTCGTGCTCTCGACGACGATCGTCCGCGGCAGGTATTTCGAAAGGGTTTCGGCGAACCCCTTCACCTCGCGCCCGATAACGACGGCGGCCGGCTCGAGACCCGAGGTGCGCTGGAGCTCCCGCGCGAGCGTCACGAGCTCGAACGTCGCGTCCCGTATCGCGCCCTGCCGGTGCTCGACGACGATAAAGACCTTCGCCATCTACGCCACCCCCCCTCTTTCCTTCACGATATCGAGTATCTTCCGCGCGATCTCCGCGGGAGTGCCCTTCAGCATTTCCGCTTCCTTCCCCGCCGGAGGCACGGCGAGGCCCGAGCGCTTGATGAGATTCGCGTTCGCGCCCGTCTCGCCCGGCGAGAGACCGAGGGCGGCCGGATCGAGCACGGGAATCTCTTTCGCGCGCACCTTCCGTATCCCCATGATCGAAACGTAGCGCGGTTCGTTGATGCCGGTCTGGATCGTGAGAACCGCGGGAAGCTCCATTTTCAACATCTCCTCGAGGCCTCCTTCGAGCTCCCTCGTCACCTTGATCGTTCTCCCTTCGAGGAAAACGGAGGTGACGAGCGTCGCGTGCGGCCAGCCGAGATATCCGGCGAGCACCGGCCCCACCATCGCGTATCCGTCGTCCCCCGCCTGGGCTCCCGCGAGAACGAGATCGTAAGAGCCCTTCGCGACGGCGCCGCGAAGCCCCCGCGCGATTCCGTAGGGATCGGCGCCCTTGAACGCGGCGTCGTCGATCATGATCGCGTTATCCGCTCCCATGGCGAGACATCGCCTGAGAACGTCCTCGCTGTCGGCGGATCCGATCGTCGCGACGGTTACCGTGCCGCCGTGCGCTTCCTTGATCCTGATCGCCTCCTCGACGGCGTAGTTGTCCCATTCGTTGATGCCGGAGGCGAGATCCTCCTCCTTGATACCCGTGCCGTCCGCTTTGAGGACGATCTCGGCGTCGGCCGTATCGGGAACCTTCTTCACGCACACGAGAATCTCCATCCGGAGACTCCTTTCTCAGCCGGTCTTGCCGCCCGGGAGGCTCTCGGCCACGAGCTCCGTGAGATCCTTCACGACGATCCGGCCCTCGAAGCCCGCGGTCTTCACCGCGTCATCCATGTTGCTGAAACAGAAGGGACACGCGGTGACGATCGTTCCGGCGCCGGTTCCGACCGCTTCGCGCACCCGAATTTCCGCTATCTTCTCGCCTTCCCCCGCCTCGACCCACATTCTGCCGCCGCCCCCGCCGCAGCAGAGGCTCTTTTCCCGCGAGCGCGCCATCTCGACGAGCTTGACGCCGGGGATCGATTTCAACACGTTCCGCGGCGCGTCGTAGATGCCGCCCCGACGCCCCAAAAAGCACGGATCGTGGAACGTGACCGTCCGCTCTCCGCGGTTTTCGAGCGCGAGCGCGCCCGAGGCGAGGATCGTCTCGAGCGCCTGCGACACGTGCAGCACCC
>JBFYZM010000254.1:0-6794 GCA_041309505.1 Candidatus Krumholzibacteriota bacterium | reverse complement strand
CGATCTTGCTGCGTTAGGCCTCTGAAGGGCGGTTGAGACACGTCACGCAAGGTGGTCGTCTCCAGGTCTCGTTAGAAAAAAAAGGGAATTGCCTCTTCCGCGCTGCGAAGGACAATTCCCTTTATTATTTGGTGCCCCCGAGACGATTCGAACGTCCGACAAACGGTTTAGGAAACCGCTGCTCTATCCATCTGAGCTACGGGGGCTCTCGATCGCGAGACTATTAATAGTATCGACCGCGGGCGCGATTCGCAAATGAAATCGAGAGATTCAGTACGCCATGAGACTGAATATCCTGCGATTCCGCAGACTCTCCCTGCCGTTGAGGGCGGTGAGCTCGATGAGGAAGACGAGCTCCTCGACGATACCCCCCTGGCGTTCGATAAGGCGAGCAGCCGCCGCGGCCGTCCCTCCCGTCGCGAGGAGATCGTCGAGAATGAGGATACGTTCGCCCGCCGATACCGCGTCGAGATGCATCTCGATCGCCGCTTCTCCGTACTCGAGGGCATATTTCTCCTGAATCGTTTTCGCGGGGAGTTTACCCGGTTTTCTGAGCGGTATGAATCCGATTCCCATCTTGTACGCGAGGACGGACGCGAAAATGAAGCCTCGCGATTCGACCGCCGCCACCTTGTCTATGGCCATGCCCATGCAGTGCGCATGGATCGCGTCGCACATCGCCGCAAAGGCGCCCGGATCGAGCAGCGCCGGGGTGATGTCACGAAACAGAATGCCGCGCTTCGGGAAATCGGGGATTTCCCTGATGAAGTCTTTCATGGATTCGCTCATTGTTTCTCCTTGCGATCTTCGGACGCCTCTCGAGACCCCCCGAGCAGAAAGCGAAGCTTCCGGAGCGCCCGCATCTCGAGCTGGCGCACGCGTTCGCGAGAGACGTTGACGGCATCGCCGGTCTCCGCGAGCGTGTGCGGCTCTCCGTCGTCGAACCCGTATCGAATGCGAAGTATCAGCTTCTCCCTGTCGGAAAGCCGTTCCATGATCTCGGCGAAGTTCTCGTTCTGCATCTGCTGGAGAATGATCCTCTCGGGATCGGTGCCCGTTTCCGGTTCGATGGAACGCGTCAGCTGTTCATACGCGTCGATGCTGCTCGCGAGATCGAGCGCCCTGATATTCTCGACGAGCTCCTCGAGCATGCGATATCGTTTCATGGAAATCTTGAGACGAGCCGCCCTCTCTTCCCTCGAAAGCTGCTCGATTCCGGGTTCCTGAACGAGGGCGATGTAACGCGTCATCAACTGAAAAATGTGGATGGGGATGCGGATTGTCCGGGAGGAGCTGGAAATGGCGCGGACGATCGATTGCCGTATCCACCACGAGGCGTACGTGCTGAACCGGAAGCCCCGGTCCGGATCGTATTTCCCCACCGCCTTGATCAGTCCCAGATTGCCCTCCTCGACCAGGTCGAGGAACGGAACGCCGTACGACGAGAAGGTCCGGGCTATGGTTATGACGAGCCGGAGATTGGCGACGATGAGCGTTCGACGCGCGTCGACGTCCCCGTTTCGCGCTTTCCGGGCGAGATCGATCTCCTCATCGGCCGAGAGCAGAGGATATCTGTTTATCTCCTTGAGATACCGCCGCTGAAGCGCATCTTCCTCACGCTTGGAGTCCATGGCCGCCATTATGACGCTCATTCCCCGCCGGAATCAAGCCAAAGGTAGGGTACGGGATCGATCGGAGAGCCGCCCCGCCGTACCTCGAAATGCAGGTGCGTTCCGGTCGCCCTGCCGCGCTTGCCGGCCCGGCCGACGATTTCCCCCGCTCCGATCGATTCCCCCGCTTTCACGGCCGCGGAAACCAGATGTGCGTAGAGGGTGCTCACTCCATTTCCATGGTCGACGATCACGACGTCGCCGTATCCCCGTTTCCATCCGGAAAAAGAGACGGATCCGGATGCGGCCGCGAGGATCTCCTCCCCCGGTGCGGCTTTGATGTCTATGCCGTCATGCCGCCGCGCGCTCGACGATCGAATTCCAAAGCCGCTGGTGATTCGGGCCGGATTGAAGCCCCTTACCGGAGGGTACAGCCTGAAACCGAGGCTGGGGATTCCCGGGTCCGGGATTCCGGGATCGGGGATTTCGGGATCGCGGGCAGCGGCTTCCCGAAGCCCGGCCTCGCGCGCCTCCGGATGGGAGCGGTATATCGGCGCGGGGGCGCATCCGTTCAGTGCCCATGGGAACGCGATGCCGACGGCGGCGAGAATGAGCGCCGGCACGCGGAACGATGCCGTGGACGGCGCCCGCGTGGTACAGCCGGCCGAGGTCCAGCGATCGGCGAGATTGCGGCTGCGTTGATTCATGCTTTGAAGGATGAGAGCCAAAAATTGGTCGGGGCGAGTGGAGTTGAACCACCGACCTCCTGGTCCCGAACCAGGCGCGCTAACCGGGCTGCGCTACGCCCCGACCCAACCGTAAGGATAACATCCGGCGGTCAATATCTCAATGGAATTTATTTCCCGTGCGCTCATCGGCCCCACTGTCCCAGAAATAGATCCGCCCCCTGAATGACGCCGAGGCAAACAAGCGTCACCAGGACGCCGGCTATGACGATCCCCCCGAAGATCGCCGGGATCGAATGGCGCATCGGAATCCGGAAGATGTACGCGGCGATGCATCCCGACCACGCACCCGTGAGCGGGAGCGGCACACCGACGAAAAGGGAGAGCCCTATCGCCTCGAACTTCTCGATGGCCGAGCTCTTGCTTCGCGTCCGGTTGAATGTCCAGGTCATGAATCGATTGAGGCGCGGATATTTCATGAGCCGCTCCGTGAAACGTTCGAGAAAAAAAAGAAAGGGTATCACGGGAACGAAATTCCCGAGAATCGACAGGATCAGCGCCTCCCTCCAGTGCATTTTCAGGACAAAATTCGCATAGGGTATGGATCCCCTGAGCTCCGCCAGGGGAATCATGGCGATGAGAAAGATCCAGAGCCTGTGAGAAAACGCGGTCGTCAACAGGAGAAAATCCACTTACCCCGCTCCTTTCAAGAGAGGAACGAAAGAGCACCGGGCGAGGCGCTGCTCCGTCACGTCGCCGCCCTGTTTCGTGAAGAGAACGATGCACTCGGCGCTTTCGCTGATCGGCGCGATGAGCCGGCCGCCGTCGGCGAGCTGCTCGAGCAGCTTCAGCGGACGCTCCGGCATCGCCGCGGATACGATGATGCGGTCGAACGGCGCGTAGCTCGCCCAGCCGAGGGCGCCGTCGGCCACCTTCACCCGGACGCTTCCCGTCCTGATTCCGCCCAGAACGCCTTCCGCCTTTTTCAGGAGCGGGGCGAGCCGCTCGATCGAAAACACGTCGCGGGCGAGAAGCGAGAGTATCGCGGTCTGGTAGCCCGATCCCGTTCCGATCTCGAGCACGCGGTGCAGGCGCTTCACATCGAGCGACTGAACCATGAAAGCGATCGTATAGGGCTGGGAAATCGTTTGATCGTATCCGATCGGAAACGAGCAGTCGTCGTACGCCCTGCTTCCGACGGCGGCGTCGACGAAACGGTGGCGCGGCACGGCGAGAAACGCCTTGAGGACGCCGTTGTCGGTGATGCCCCGGGCGCGGAGCTGCTCGTTCACCATCCGGCGGCGCGCTATCGCGTAATGATTTCCGGATTCCATGCGAGCCCGTGTTCCTCCAGCTCGTCGATGCCCTCGTTGTCGGTGAAATCGAGCCTCAGCGGCGTGATCGAAACGTATCCCGCGCTCACGGCCGCGAAATCGGTGTTCTCGCCCGCATTCCATCCCGGCTCCGCGCCGCCGATCCAGAAGTAGTCCTTCCCCCGGGGGTCCTTCTTCCTGATGATGATATCGTTGTATACGCGCGATCCGAGCTTCGCCACCCTGAACCCCTTGATGGCGGAGGCCGGAATCGCGGGAACGTTCACGTTCCAGAGCCGGGCCTTGTCCCCCTTCATGGCAACGAGCGAACGCGCGAGTTGGCGCGCGGCGCTCGCGGCGCCGTCGAAAGAAACATCCTCCCAGGTCGCCAGCGAGACCGCCATGGAGTTGATGCCGAGAATGCAGCCTTCGATGGCGGCGGCGACCGTGCCGGAATAGGTGACGTCCTCTCCCATATTCGGTCCGTGATTGATGCCGGAGACGATGAGATCCGGCTTGCGCCCGAGAATTCCGTGAACGGCCAGAATGACACAGTCGGTCGGAGTTCCCGATACGCCGAACCTCGTCGGAGAATGCTCCTTGATTCTGAGCGGCTTATCGAGGGTTATCGCGTGGCTCGATGCGCTCTGTTCCTGCTCCGGGGCCACGACGATGATGCGGCCGATCCCCTCGAGCGCCCGCTCGAGCGCGCCGAGACCCCCGGCGGAGATACCGTCGTCGTTGGTGATGAGGATCGTTTTTTCAGCGTCCATCGAGCGCTCCCCGCGAATGTTGCGAGTTCTCGAAAAAGGGATGTTACCAGAAAAGGCTTCGCGTGACCAGAGCTATGAACCGGAAGGTATCGCGCAGGGGATGGATCGCGCTCTTTTCGCTCCCGTATATCGTGCGCACCGGGATCGACGCCGCCCTCCCTCCCGACCGGCATGCCTTGATGATGATCTCGCTGTCTATCTCGTACCGGGACGTCACGAGCTCGAGGCGCGCGAAAAGCGAGGCGCGGATAAGCCGGTAGCCGTTCTGGCTGTCGGGGATCCGCTGGCCCGCGCGGCGGCTGACGACCGCCGAGGTGAGGCGATTCGTGAAAACGCGGATCGCGGGCATCGCGCCGACGGCCGCCAGGCGGTCGCCGACGATGAGATCGGCGTTCCCTTTCATGAATTCCTCCGCGAAAAGCGGAATCTCCCCGGGATCGTGCTGCCCGTCCGCGTCGAGCATGATGACTGCGTCGATTTCGGGCATAGAGCGGATGACCTGCTGCGCGGTGCGCAGCGCAGCGCCCTTGCCCCTGTTCGCCTCGTGCCGGACGACGCGCACGCCGCAGCGCCGCGCGGCATCCGCCGTTCCGTCGATCGATCCGTCATCCACGACGACGATATTCCGGGCCGGGATGGAGCGCGAGATCGACGCGAGCACGGGCCCGATGAACGGGGCCGCGTTGTATGCTGGAACGATCGCCGCGAAACGATCAAGCATGCCGTTCAACCTCCCACAGGTGGTCGAATGCAAACCACTGTTCGGGGTGAGATCGCACGAATTCCTCGATCTTCTCGATACATGCGCGCCCGATGGCATCTCGGGAATCCCCGTAATGCGGCACGAGCACCTCCGCGCCGACGACGATCTCGATGCTCCCTTCGGGCGTGTACCAGGAACAGCAGGGAAGCAGCGGAGCGCCCGAACGCAGCGAGAGCGTGACGTGCCCGTCGGGGAGCAGAACGTCGGAATCGAGGAATCTCATACGCATGCCCCTTCGCGAGAAATTGCGGTCGACGAGAAGAACGATCGCCTCTCCCTTTTCGAGAGCCTTCATGAGCGCCGTTCCGCACGAGCGGACCGAATAATCCCTGACGCCCCATGCGTTGCGTATCTCGCTCAGAAAGCGCGTCACGCGCGCCGACGGGTGCTCGAGCGCGACGGTATTCATCCGGTATCCCAGGCGGCTCATGCATGCTCCGGCAAGCTCCCAGGGGCCGACATGCGGCGCGAAGAGGATCACTCCCCTCCCGCGTTTCAGGGCGAGGTCGAGATTCTCGATCCCTCGGACGCGGCACAGCCCCTCGAGCTTGTCACGGCTCATGTGCGAAAGCCGCATGAGATCGGCGACGGCCCGCGAAAAATTCCTGAAAACGGGATACGTGCTCCTCGGGCGCATTCCGAGCTTCTCGAAATTCGTCCGGACGTTTCCCCGAATCACTGGCCTGAAAAGGAAGAAGAGGAATGCGACGGCCGCGGCGATTTTCGTGCAAAGAGCCTGGGGGAGCGAGCCGGCGAGGAAGGACGCCGTACGATATAGGATATATGAGATCATGTTCTCATGAATAAAAATATTGGTCGGGGCGACTGGATTTGAACCAGCGACCCCTAGCCCCCCATGCTAGTGCGCTAGCCAGGCTGCGCCACGCCCCGACCGTATCGATACAATATCATCGTTTTCGGGATGAACACAAGGGAATTTGACGCGACGAGAACGCCTTCCGTCGCGCCCGCGCCGCCGGAAACGGGTATCGCGCTCCGAATAATTCAAAGCGTTTCGGCGAGGTCCCTGAGCTCCATGAGGTCTTTCCGGATCGATGCGAGAATGCGCCGCTTTTCCGGATCGGCGAAGGGGATGTTGAGCTGCTCCGCTATGACCGAAGGATCGTTGTTGAAATCCTTGAGCTTTCGGCGGGCGCCCGCAATGGTGTATTTCCGGTCGTACAGGAGCGTTTGTATGGCCATCAAGAGCTTGATATCCCGCACGCGGTAGGTTCTGTTGCCCGCCCGGTTCTTTTTCGGGCTGAGAGCGGGGAATTGCGTTTCCCAGTACCGGAGGACATGCGCCTTCACCTTGAGGAGGTCGCTCACTTCACCGATGGAATAGTAGAGCTTCTGGTTCGCTTTCATCACCATCACGCTTCCTTGCCGCCCGCGGGAAGGTTCCTCGCCCGCGGGGCTACATCTCCTTCTTCGCCTTGCGAATCATGAGATCCTTTATCGCTCTGCGGGGATCCTTCCCGCGGAAGAGCACACGATGAACCTGCTCCGCGATGGGGAGCTCGATCCCGGCCCGGGCGGCGAGCTTGACCGCCGCTCGCGTTGTTTTGACCCCTTCCGCCACCATGACCATTTCGCCGAGCACCTCGGGGAGCTTCTTGCCCCTGCCGATCTCCTCCCCGACGTGGCGG
>JBFYZM010000253.1:0-3403 GCA_041309505.1 Candidatus Krumholzibacteriota bacterium | reverse complement strand
CGCTTTCGCCTTCACTGCCTTCTTCGCCTTGGCTTTGCCCTTCGCTTTCTTCTTGGGCTTCGCTTTGGCCTTGGCTTTCTTCTTGGCTTTTGGCATTTCTCCCACTCCTTTGTGAAAGTTGAAAGCCCGCCATCGCCTCTCTTGCCTGCGCTGCGTCGTTCAACGGTCGGTTTGTGATGTCGCGCAACGCATGCACCGAATTAATTGTGCACATGTTATTCACGAGAGAAAAAATGTGTCAAGACTTTTTAAAAAATATTTGAAAAATATTTTTCGACGGCTCGCTCGCGTCGAACGAAATTCGCGCGCGATCGCGCGCGTTGTCGCGCGTCGGCGATTCGAAATGAAGCGGCTCGCATTGACACGCATCGTCCGCGTTGTTATATATAGTGCGATGTTTCGCGCGGGACGCGCGCGCAACGCGGGGAGCGTATACGATGCGACACGAAGCGGTATTCATGCGGAGCGACGACGCGCTCGTCGCCTTTCTCGCGGAGCGTCTCGGCCGCGTATTCGCGCCGGGCGACCGCGTCGCGATCAAGCTGCACATGGGAGAACCGGGCAACAAATACTTCATCGCCGCGACGCTCGCGAAGCGCGTCGTCGACTGCCTCGCCTCCCTCGGCGCGAAGCCGTTCATCTTCGACTCGCCGGTCATGTACTCGAGCCCGCGCAGCGACGAGCGTCGTTATCTCGGCGCGGCGGCCGAGCACGGCTACTCGAAGAAGGAGCTCGGGTGCCCGGTCGTCGTCTCGAACGCAGGAGTCTCCGCGAAGGGCTCGCTCATGACGTACAAAGTCTGCAAGGATCTGCTCAAGGCGGACGGCGTCCTCCTTCTCACGCACGTCAAGGGACACGTCGCGTGCGGCATGGGCGGCGCCGTCAAGAACGTCGGCATGGGATGCGTCGCGAAGGAAACGAAAGGCGCGATCCATGCGGGGGGCGAGCCGGTCTATGCCGGGGGATGCACCCGATGCGGAACGTGCGTCGAGAACTGTCCGACGGGAAACATCGCGCTCGACGCGGATGGTCCGCGGTTCGGCGTCACCTGGTGTCCGGGCTGCAGCAACTGCGTCCTCGTCTGCCCCGAGCGGTGCATCACGCCGCGCGTCGCGACGTTCGACGAGCTGCTCGCCGAATCGGCCGCGACCGCGCACGGAAGATTCAAGAAGAGCTATTCGGTGAACGTTCTCAGGAATATCACGAAATTCTGCGACTGCATGTCGAATCCGGGGCCACTCATCGCGAAGGACGTCGGATTCGTGTGCGCGGACGATATGGTCGCGGCGGACGCGGCCACGCTCGAGGTGATCGCGAAGGAAACGGGGCGCGAGGATATCTTCGCCGAGCAGCACAAGCACTCTCCCTGGGGACACGTGCGGGCGGCGGCGCGCTTCATGGGCATCGACGCCGCGGTCGCCGTGAAGGAGCTCTGAGATGGCGGGGCATGCGTTCATGTTCGCGGCGCTGGGCCCGGGCTTCGAGGGCGTTCTGGACTTCCTCGCCGGCAATCCGATCCTCCTCCTCTTTTCGACGATCGGGCTCGGATACCTCGTGGGCAACATCAGGATCTTCGGTTTCAAGCTCGGCGTCGCCGCCGTCCTCTTCGTCGGAATGGCCTTCAGCGCCCTCGACGGGCGGCTCGTGCTGCCCGACCATATATATGTCATAGGACTCGTCCTCTTCGTGTACGCCATCGGGCTTCAGTCCGGCACCGGTTTCTTCGCTTCGTTCCGCAAGCGGGGCTTCCGGCTCAACCTCCTGGCCGTCGCCGTCCTCTGCGCGGGAGCCGTTGTCGCCGTCGTTCTCAAGAGCGTCATGGGGCTCTCGGCGCCGAGCGTCGCGGGGCTCTTCTGCGGAGCCCTCACCAACACGCCAGCCCTCGCCGCGACGGTCGAGACGATCGAGAACATGAAGGGCGCGCTGCCCCCCGACGCGATGAAGCTCTACCTCGAAAGCCCCGTCGTCACCTTCGGGCTCGCGTATCCCTTCGGCGTGCTCGGCGTCATTCTCTGGTTCTTCGTCTTCATCAAGCTCTTCAGGATCGATTTCGCGAAGGAGGAGGCCGCGCGGCTCAAGGAGTCGGGCACGGGCGCCATCGCCAGCAGGACGTTCAGAATAACGAATCCCGCTATCGACGGCAAAACGGTCGCGGATGCGCTCGTCGCGCTCGGCGAGCCCGGATTCGTCCTGAGCCGCATCCAGCAGGGAGAGACGATCTCGGTCGTTCTCCCCACCACGATTCTCGCGCTCGGAAACCTCATCGTGGCGGTCGGCAATCCCGAAACGCTCGAGCGCGCCCGCATCATCTTCGGCGATCTGAGCGCCGAGCCTCTTCCCGAAACGGCAGGGAACGTCTCCTACCGGCGCATTTTCGTCTCGAGCAAACACGTGATCGGCAAGACGCTTCGCGAGCTCGATCTTCACAAGCTCTTCGACGCGACGATCACGAGGCTCCGGCGCGGCGACGTCGATTTCGTGCCGTCCCCCGACACGATTCTCGAGGCGGGGGACCGCATCCGCGTCGTCGCGCGGCGCGACAATATCGAGGCGATCTCGAAGTACTTCGGCGATTCGATCCGCTCGATCTCCGAGACCGATTACCTCTCGCTTTCGCTCGGCGTCGTTCTCGGGGTGCTCCTCGGGATGATCGCCTTCCCGCTTCCGAACGGAATGGTGTTCCGCCTCGGCTTCGCGGGAGGCCCGCTCATCGTCGGCCTCATTCTCGGCAAGCTCGAACGGACCGGGCCGATCATCTGGGGTCTCCCCTACACGGCGAACCTCGTCCTCCGTCAGGTGGGACTCGTGTTCTTTCTCGCGGCGATCGGAACGAAAGCGGGCCCCGGTTTCGGCGAGACGTTCAGAACGGGCGGCTGGGGGCTCATCGCTGCCGGGGCGCTCATCACGAGCCTCGTCGCGGTGGCGGCGATACTGGCCGGATACAAGTTTCTGAAGCTTCCGATGTCGGCGGTCATGGGCGTCGTCTCGGGAATGCACACGCAGCCCGCCTGCCTCGCCTACGCGAACCAGCAGTCGGCGAACGAGCTGCCGAACATCTGGTACGCCGCGGTCTATCCCGCCTCCATGATCGCGAAGATACTGCTCGCGCAGATCATCGTTTCGTTTCTTCTCGTGTCCTGAAGATCCCTTCATTGACAGGGCGCGCGTTTTGCCGTACCATTGACGCCATGAAGAAGCTCATCGCGCTCGCCGCCGCCGTTCTCGCGCTTTTTCCATGCCTCGTCCGCGGGGCGGAAGTGTACGTTCAGGCGGAGAACTTCACCGCTTCATACAACATCATGCCCGAGAGTATCCGCAGCTATAACGGCATTGTGCTTGTCGGCCTCGACTATGCCGATGAATGGGCCGAGTTCCAGGTCGCGGCCCCCGCGTTCGGGACCTA
>JBFYZM010000252.1:0-9097 GCA_041309505.1 Candidatus Krumholzibacteriota bacterium | reverse complement strand
GGCCCTGCACCGCGAGGCGCTTCGCGACCACCGTCTCGTTGAGAGCGTTCTCGAGGCGCTCGAGAGCCTTGATGTTGCTCACCTTCTTGCCGAAATAGGTCGCCGTTCCCTTTTCGACCATGTCCGGCGGGAAGACGATGTAGCCCTCGATCGCGCCCGCGGCGACCTCGGCGCTGAGTCCTTTCTTCACGTCGTCGATCCGCTCCTCCGTCGCGGACGCGTTCCGCAGGACGAACATCTTCGCGCCGTCGGAGAGGGTGTCGTCGAGCGACACCTCGAAACCGGCGTAGAGCGATTGCGTGAGGTCGACGACCGCCATGACCATGCGGCCTTCGGGCGCATGCTGCATGAGGAGCCCCGGCACGAGAATCCACGCGCCCATGAGGACCGGCCCGAGAACCGTTCCGATGAGGAAGCTCTTCTTTCGAACCCGGTCGAGGTATTCCCGCTTAGCGACTTTGACGAGCTTCATCGTTCACCTCACCCCCTCCCGCCTTTACCTTCGCGATGAAGATATCGTGGAGCGACATCTCCCCGATCTCGAATTTCTCGACCTTCCCGCCTTCGAGAGCGTGGCGGAGAAACAGGTTCGTGTCGGTGCCCGCCGCGAGCGCCACGGTGAGCTCCTGGCCGAAGGTGCCGACATGTTCGACCCCCGGATGCCGTTCGAGATACGCGGGGTCTCCCGAGAACCGAAGCGTGACGACGTTTTGGCCGAACTGCATCTTGATGTCGGCGAGCGAACCCTCGAGTATTTTCTTGCCTTTGTCGATGAGGCAAATCCGCTTGCAGAGCTTCTCCACCTGCTCCATGACGTGCGTCGAGAGAACGACGGCGCGTCCGTCCTGCTGCAGCTCCTCGATGATCTCCTTGAAGGTCTCCGTGTTGATCGGATCGAGCCCCGTGAAGGGCTCGTCGAGGAGGACGAGCTTCGGCTCGTGGAGCACGGTCGCGATGAACTGGACCTTCTGCTGCATCCCTTTCGAGAGCGATTCGACCGTTTTTTCGGCCCACCCGCCGAGGTCGAGGCGCTCGAGCCACTTCTTCCCCCGCTCGCGCGCGACCCTCGCCGGCACGCCCTTGATCTCGCCGAGAAAGACGAGGTGGTCGAGGACTTTCATCTTCCGGTAGAGCCCCCGCTCCTCGGGCAGATAACCGATCGAATCCTTGATGCGTTCGCTGAACGGCTCGCCGAAGATACGCACCTCCCCCTCGTCGGGTTCGATGACCCCCATGATCATCCGGATCGTCGTCGTCTTCCCCGCGCCGTTCGGGCCGAGAAGCCCGAAGATGCCGCCGGGCTCGATGCGCAGCGAGAGCGCCTCGACGGCCGTTATGCCGTCATACCGTTTCGTGATGCCGATGAGATCAAGCAATGCGGTTCCTCCTCGGATTCAACGTGTCGCGGCGACGCCGCAGTCGCGCATGAGCATGTATTTCAGCTCGACGAATGCGCGGTAGCGATGACTCAGCGCGTCCTTCTCGCCGGGATCCATCTCGGCGAGCGTCATTCCCCGCTCGGGCACGAGGAACACCGGATCGTAGCCGAAGCCGTTGTTACCCCGCGGGGCCCGCGCGATGCTGCCGTGGAGAAAACCTTCCGCGGCGAGACCCTTGCGCGACGCGCCGGGCGCCGGATAGAGAACGGCGGCGCAATGGAATCGCGCGCCCCGTTCCTCGTCCCGCACGCCGGCGAGCTCCTCGAGGAGCTTCGCGCAGCGCTCGCCGTCGTCGAGGCCCGGACCGCCGTAGCGAGCGGAGCGAACGCCGGGGGCGCCGCCGAGCGCGTCGACTTCGAGCCCCGAATCGTCCGCGAGGGAGGGGCACCCCGTGACCCGATGCACCGCCTTCGCCTTCGCGAGGGCGTTTGCGAGAAAAGTATCCCCGTTTTCGGCCGGCTCCGCGAAAGGGGGGAAATCGAGCGAGTCGAGAAGCTCGACGTCGAGACCGGTGAGAATCGCCCGGATCTCCCGGATCTTGCCCCGGTTCCGCGTCGCGAGCACGAGCCTGAGGCTCATTCCCCGCTCCCGTTCACGAGGATCGTCTCGAGATCGATCCGCTCGACATGCTCCATCTCTCTCCTGAGAAACCGCTCCCCCACCTCCTTGAAGAGGTACGGGATATCGGTCACGTACACCGTGATGCTCCCGGGCCGATCGAGATCGCTCCGGAGATCGTTTTTCACGAGAACGCGTTCGACCTCGGCGGCGGTCTCGTGCGCCGAGTCGACAAGCGTCACTTTTTCTCCGACGACCTTCGATATGACGCTCTTGATAAGGGGATAGTGCGTGCAGCCGAGCACGAGGGTATCGGCGTCGAATCCCGCCATGGAATCGAGGTAGCGCATGGCGGTGAGACGCGTGATCTCGTCCTCATGCCAACCCTCCTCGACGAGGGGGACAAAGAGCGGGCACGCGCGCGACCAGATCTTGATCGCGGGATCGAGCGCGTAGAGCGCGTCTTCATATCCGCCGGAGCGGATCGTCGCCGTCGTGCCGATGACGCCGACACGCTTTGTCCGCGTCGCTCGGGCCGCGGCGCGGGCGCCGGGGAGGAGCACGCCGACGAGCGGCATGCACTCTTCCTCGAGAAGCTTCGGAAGCGCGACGGAGGAGGCGGTGTTGCACGCGACGACGATCATCTTGACGTTCTTGCGCTTGAGGAACTCGAGGTTCTCGCGCAGGAACCGGAGCACCGTCTCGGGGCTCTTCGTCCCGTAGGGCAGGCGAGCCGTATCTCCAAGATATACGATTTCCTCGTTGGGAAGACGCATCGTGATCTCGTGCACGACCGTGAGCCCGCCGATTCCCGAATCGAAAACGCCGATAGCCTTGCGTGAGCCGCCGCGCATACGAACCTTTCCCTCTTCGCGATCGTGCCGCCTCGGGGCGAGGCCGGAAGCCTTCCTCACCGCCACTTTTTCACGTCGATCGGCTTGTCGACCGCGAAGTGCCCCGCGATCGATTCCACCGCGCTCCCCTCGATCAAAAATTGAATCCGGGCCGTTTGCGGGAAATTGGCCGACACCGTCTTGACGATGTTCGTGATCGTGTAGTACTCCCCCGTGCTTCCGCCGGGGTGATTCGCCGTGAACGCCCCGTTGAAATCGAGCAGAAGGGTCTGGGTGTCCTCGACCCAGAAAACCTGGATCAGCTCCGTGCCCGGAGGTATCGCGCTGAACTTCTTCGAATCGCGCGCCCCCTTGATGAGCTCCCCGATCACGAGCTTGACCTGCTCCTCGAAGCTCCCGGCGGCGGGCACCTCGCGCGTTTCGGAAACGAATCCGTCGGCTCCCTCGTTGCCGAAGAAAATCGTCACGGCCCGCGTTTCCTCGCTCACCTTCTCGACCTCGGCCGGCCCTTTCGTCGTCAGGCGCGGAACGAGATACACGAGAGCGACGACGACCGCGGCGAGAATCGCGAGCGCGATCAGTATCTTCCTGCCGATATTCGTACCGATTCCCCCTTTCCGGACGTCTGAACCCGGGCCGGCGCTGCGGTCATTCGCCTGCCGGCTTCGTCCGGCTCTCTCCGTAGCGGCTCTGAAACTTGCGCACCGCTTCGATGGTCCCCTCGACGATCTTTTCCTTGAACTCGGCGCCGAGAAGAAGCTTTTCCTCCTTCGGATTCGACAGAAACGCCGTCTCGACGAGCACGCCGGGCATCGCGAGCCCCTTGAGCACGCGGAGACCCGTTTGCTTGACGCCGCGATTCCGAATGCCGAGCGTCGTGCTCCACTCGCGCTGAATCATTTCGGCGAGCTCGCTGCTCTCGTTGAGGTATTCGTTCTGAACGACGTCCCAGAGAATGAAGTCGATGTCGTTTCCCGCGTCGCCGCCGGAAGACTGATTTTCGTACGCGGCGGACGAGTTCTCGTCGCGGGCGAGCCTCGCCTCGTCTTCCGTCCGGGCGGGCGCGAGGAATATGACCTCGAATCCCTCCGCGTCGCTCGTGAACCAGCCGTTGCAGTGTATGCTGATGAAGAGCTGGGCGCCCGCGGCGTTCGCCGTCTCGACGCGCTGATCGAACGGGACGAGAACGTCTTCCGTTCTCGTCATCACGACCGCGACCCCGAGCTCCTCCACGAGGCGATCCCTGAGCATGAGCGCGATCTGAAGATTCAGATCCTTTTCGCGGGCGCCCGAAGGACCGATCTTCCCGATATCGGGGCCGCCGTGTCCGGGATCGAGAGCGATCGTGCGCACGGGCTCGATGATCTTCCGTTTCGCGCCCTCGTCGAGCATCTCGACCATCTTCTTGCCCGCGAAATCGACCTCGGGTATCTCGGGCAGCTTGCCGCGTTCGAGGAAGAGGACGAGCTTCCTCGAAGCGCCGCTTCCGCCCGCGGTTCCCTCAGGCGCGCCCGCGGCTTCGAATTCGACGCGATACCGCCGGACGATCTTCTTCACGTCGAAGAAGAGATACGCGTCATGCTCCATCTGCTCGGCCCGCACCCGGTTGAGAAGCCCCTTCCCCTCGCTCAGGGTGAATCCGAGCGGGTCGAGCCTTCCCCCGTAGATCTTGAGGCGAAGGATCCCGGGAGTCTCGCTGTCGATATGATAGAGAAGCTCTTCCGTGAGCTTGAGAACGGCGCGCGTGCCTTCCTTGTCGTCGACGATCTCTATGGCGGTCACGTTGTATTCGGGCGAGCCGATCGAGAGAAGAAGCCGGCCCATATCGAGCGAGATCTTTTCGGCCATGCGCTGGGCGAGAACGCCGGTGATGAACTCGAGAGGGATCCAGACCGCGCCCTGGTCGTAGCGGACGTTCAACCTGAGGAGAACGGGGGTCTCGTCCACGACGACCACGCGCGCGTCTATCGTGAACATATAGCGGTGATTCCCCATGCGCAGGACGAGCTTGCGATTGCCCGCGTTCCAGAACTTGGTCGCCTTGAAGATGCGGGCGAGGTCGTACGCGGAGACGAAGAGCTCGTCCGAGTCCTTCTCGAGGCTCGCGAGCGCGACGTCTTCCGTGGCGCGGCCGTCGGCGTAGACGACGCCGAGGCTCTTCGCGGCGGCGGGGGACGCAATCGCCCGCGGGGCGCACAGAACGGCCGCGACCGCGGCGAGCAGCAGGAACGACACTATCGCCGGCCGGGTGATCATCTTTTGCGTTCACGCTCCTTGATCTCTCGGTTCAGATCGCGCTCGGCTTCGCGCTCGGCGATCACGCGGCGCTTGTCGATCTCCCGCTTGCCTTTGGCCAGCCCGAGCTCGACCTTCACCTTGCCCGCGTCGTTGAAATAGAGCTTGAGCGGCACGAGCGTAAAACCCTTCTCCTGAACGCGCACGGTGAGCCGGTGAATTTCTTTCTCGTGCGCGAGGAGCTTCCGCTTCCTCGTCGGATCGTGATTGTTGCGGTTGCCCTTCGAATACTGGCTGATATGCGTGTTGTGGAGCCAGAGCTCTCCCCGGTCGACGCTCGCGTAGGAATCCTTGAGGTTCGCCTGGCCGTCGCGAAGCGATTTGACCTCCGTGCCGACGAGCACGATCCCCGTTTCCATCGTTTCCACGATATTGTAGTCGTGGCGCGCCTTCCGATTCGTGCAAATGGCTTTCATGACAGGGGAAAGCTATCAGAGACCGGGGCGGCCCGCAAGCCAAAAAGGCCACGGAACAAGAGCTCGCTTCCGCTTCCCTATTGCACCGGACCGCTGCATATACTATGAATTCACTATGTCGGAAAAAGAGCGGCCGGTGAATAGGGAAGCGGAGACGAGCGGGAACAAGCCGTGGCGGCTCAAGCCCACCTATATCCCCCGGTTGATGCCGGTGGGGATGATCGTCATTCTGCTCGCGATCCTCATCCCGGTGCTCAGGGAGAAAAAGCCCGAAACCGCATCGCTCCACGCGGCCGATCCGCCGCTCGCGATGAAGCTCTATTCGACCGGCTTTCCCGCTTCGGATTCGCTCATGAACGACGCCATCCGCAGCTTCGGAAGGAAGGATTACGAAGCGGCGGCTCGCATGCTCACGAAGGTGCATTTCTACTGGAACGCGCAGATCCGCGAAGGAACGGTGAAAGCCTATCCCGAGGATCTTCGCTTCTATCTCGGCCTCGCCGAGTTCTACCGCGGCCGTCCTGACCGGGCCGCTCCCTATCTCGAAGAGGAATTGCGGGAGAATCCGTACGAGGAGAAATACGCCTGGTACCTCGCCCACGTCTATTCCGCGCAGGGGGACACCGCGCGGACCCGCGAGACGCTCGAGAAGGTCGTGAAGATCGGGGATTCGCGCGCGGCGGAGGCGGAGAGCACGCTGAACCGCTAGATCAGGAAGGCGATCGTCTTTCTTTCTTTCCCGGACGAGACATCGACGGAGACGGACGTTTCTACGACGTGCCCGTTCGCGTCGAGATGCTTTACGAGGACCGTGCCCTCGCCGGCCTTGTACTCCATCCTGAAGACCCGGATTTCCGCGGGAAGCGTCTGCCATGAGCGCGTGTCCGCCTGATCGGCCGCGGCGAGCACCTTGCCGAGCACGTTGAACGCGAAGCCCTTGGCGTCGTCCCCCTTCGCAAGCTTCGTCTGGGCCACCGTCTTGAGATACGTCCTGAAGGCCGCCTTGAGGAGCGTCGGGCCGAGGTTCTTCTCGTAGGCCGTGTACGCCGTATTCTCGAGATTATCGAGCGGTTTCATCTCTCCCGCCTCGACGCCGTCGACCACGAGCCTGCTGCGTTCGACGGTCCGCGGCTGTCTCATGCACTGCGGGAAGGCGAAGGTGAAGAGCACGCCGGGATTGTCGAGCGATAGATCGGCGAAGCCGGGAAGGAAGAACATCTGGGGCTCGGAGCCGCCGGGAAGGGTGAAGAATCCGACAAGGCTCCCTCCGTCCTTCTGCAGGTATCCGCGAATCTCCGTCGAGACGCGGACGGGAGCCCGGCCGACCTCGGTGAATACGACGAGCTCCCTGAGGTTCGGGTCGAGGACCTCGGGGACCGCGTCGGGCATGATCTTCCGGAGCGCGTCGTACTCGATCCTCGCGTCATCCTCGCGCCCCTCGATCTCGTACATCACGGCCGCGAGGTAACGGGCGAACGGCACGTCGAGCTTCGCGCGATCTTCTTCCGAAAGCCCCTCCGTGTAGCGTTTGAGCCTGCCGACGAGCCGGTTGCGCTCGACGAACGCCCCCTCCCGGTCCCCCTTGAGCCAATAGGACAGGAGCAGGTACGAGCTGATCATGATCTTCTCGTGGGGCTCGGGCTGGTATTCGCCCCTCGTCGGATTGACGAGCATGCTCTTGATGGCCTCGCTCACGGAGGTCGTCGCCTCGATGTCGAGAAAACGCCGTTCCGCCTCCTGCAGGTCGACGATCGCCGAGTCGTACCTCCCCGCCGCGAGGTTCACCTTGCCGCGTTCGAGCAGGAGGAGGTAATAGTCGCGATCGGGCGCGTCCTTGACGAGCTTGTCGAGGTTGGCGAGAGCGTCGCCATAACGAGCGCCGTAGTAGAGGTCGCGCGAGAGCTCCATCCTCGACGTATAGGTCGCGCATGCGACCGCAAGGAGCAGAAGAGCCGCAAGGCAAGCCTTCCTCATGTGATCTCCCGGGGATTCACGCGCCGTGCCGCCCGCATCGAGTCGCGGCCGCGGCGATTATCTGAGCTTGCCCTTCGTCGATACGCGCTTGAACTCGACCTCGTCGGTCCATTTGATGAGAAGCGTTTCGACCTCGAAGATGTTGAGCGTAACGTTCATGAAGTTGATGTCCTTGCGCCCGTCGATCTTGCGGATGTTGCTGATCGAGCCCCTGAGCACGTACTTGGCTCCGACGAACTTGCCGAGCTGCGCCGCCTTCGCGTTGTCGTAGAGGTCGGACGCCTGAAGGTTGAGCTGGTCGAGCGCCATGTCGAACGCCTGGTCGTCGACGAACTGCGCGAGCCCCTCGTTGATCATGCGGGTGCGGATCTTCTCGAGGATGAGCCGCGTGTTGATGTGCTCGTCGGTGTCGTTCTTGAGCTCCTTCGCGAGCAGGAGAACCGGCTTCTGGGCGGCGTTCGCGGCCTTGTACTGCTGGAAGAAACCGTTCGCCGCGACCGAATTCATCATGCCGTCCGTGATGGTCGCGAGATCCGCGCTCGAGAAATCGGCGTTCTCGGCCGTATCCGTGCTGATGTCGATCTCCTTCGTCGTGCCGCCGCACGCGGCGAGGAACAGGAGACAGAGAACCGGGATCAAGAGCTTCTTCACGATGGATCCTCCTTTTTTCCGAACCCGTGCCTGCATGGTAGTACGAAGCCCCCGGCCCTTGCAAGGGCAAAGCCGCCGGTTCCCGACCTTGACATGCCCCCCCTTTTCAATTATTCTTTTGCTTTGCGTACGGAAAAGCCTCAAGTGCCTGAGTGGTGGAACTGGTAGACGCGCTGCGTTCAGGGCGCAGTGGGGATTCCCCGTGGGGGTTCAAATCCCCCCTCAGGCATTTTCTTTTCCAGGCGCGGGAGGAAACACATGGATAACGAGATCACCATATCGTTCCCCGGCGGCAAGAAGGTCGACGCGTCGTTCAAGGGCTTCACGATCAAGACCGACCAGCCCGTGACCAACGGCGGGGAAGGTTCGGCGGCGTCCCCATTCGATCTGTTTCTCACCTCCATCGGCACGTGCGCCGGGATCTATGTGCTCGATTTTCTCACGAACCGCGGGATCTCTCTCGAGAACGTCCGCGTCGTGCAGACGATGAAGCGCGATCCGGAAACGCACATGATCTCCGCCGTCACGCTGCGGATCGAGCTCCCGAAGGAGTTTCCAGACAAGTACAAGGATTCCCTCATCCGCGCCGTCGATCTCTGCACGGTAAAAAAGCACATCATGAATCCGCCGGCGTTCACGATCGAGACGGTCAAGGCGGGATGAACGCCCCGGCGGCCTCATGGCGGACTCCATCTTCATAACGGGGGGCACGGGGAACACCGGCCAGGCCCTGCTCCGGCTCGTCGCGGCGGACGAGACGTTCCGCGGCGTCCGCATCACCGGTCTTTGCCGCCCCGGCGGGCGCGGCGAGCGGCTGCTCCCTCACGGCGTGAAGATCGCCGGAGGGGACGCCTCCAGCGCCGAAAGCCTCCGCAAGATCTATCGCGGCGAACCCGTCGTCATTCACCTT
>JBFYZM010000251.1:0-2511 GCA_041309505.1 Candidatus Krumholzibacteriota bacterium | reverse complement strand
AGGCATCCGCGAGGACATCCCGGGAGGCATCCCCGTCGCTCGCGGCATTGTGCCGGGCATACCCGGCATGCCCGGCGACCCAAACTTCCGGCCGGGCTCTCCCGATCCCGCCTTCTTCTCGATGAGACAGGCGTTGAACCTGAGCGGCCGAAACGCCCTCTCGATGACCTTCGCGCAGTCCTTCGCGGTAACGCCCGCTGCGGCGTCGATCTGCGAGAGGTAGCTCGTCCCGTGGAGCGCAATCGCGTCTCCTCGCGACATGATGTAGAAATGATACATCTCACGGTCGAACATCTCCCCCGAGAGATACGATATGCGCGCCTTGTCGAGCTCTTCCGCTGACGGCGTCCAGCCGGCGAGGCCTTCGAGCGCCGCGGGGATTCTGCGGTAAGCCGCGCCGGCCGCCGCGCCCGAATCGCCCGCTTCGGCCGTGCCGCCGCTCCCGGCGGTTCCACCCCCTTCAACCGCCCCGACGTGAATCCTCAGGGCGGCGAAGCCGCGGTGGATCTCGAGACTCGTCTCCGGCGCCGGAAGCGAAAGCGCCTCGAGCGACGCGGCGAGCGGAGAGCCCTCTCCCTCGAGCATCCTCGCGACGAGAAGCGCCGCGGGGAATCCGCTCTCGCCGACCGCGGGAAACGGCACGAGGATGTCGAAGCCCGCCTCGCCGGCCGCGCTCGAATCGGTGGAGATCTCGCCGCTCCATGCCGGGGCGCTCGACGCGGCGCAGCCCGCCGCGAGCGATCCCGCGGGGAAATAGTAATCGATGAGCCGCTCGGCTGCCTTCGGATCGAAGCTCCCGGTGACGACGATTCTCATGTTCGACGGCCTGTAGTTTTCTTTATAGAACGTTTTCAGGGCGGATTCGCTCATCGCCTCGATCGTCGCCGGATAGCCGATGACGGGCTCCGTGAGAAGGCTCCCCCGGTAGAGGCTGCGATCGACGACCCCCTCGAGGGCCGAGCGCGGATCGTCCCGCTCGCGGCGGATCTCCTCGAGGATCACTTTGCGCTCCTTCTCGATCTCCTGAGGAAGGAATATGGAATGGAGCAGCATCTGCGAGAGGATCTCGACCCCTTTTTCGAAATGCGCGGACGGTACGAGAAGAAAGAAAACAGTCGTCTCCTTGCGCGTGAAGGCGTTGAGAAAACCGCCGACGTCGTCGATCCATCCGCTGATCTCTTCGCGGGTGTACCGCTCCGACCCGTCGAAGGCCATATGCTCGATGAAATGCGTGGCCCCCCTCGTCTCGAGCGACTCGCAGCTCGAGCCCGCGTTCACCGCGACCATCACGCAGACGACGTCGCTTCCCGAGCGGCTGTCGAGCACGATCTCGGGGCCGTTCGCGCGCGTGACGACCGTGAGCGCACCGGCGGCGCGAGGCCCGGTTGAACGGAAGAGAAGCCCCGCCGCGGCAAGGGCGAGCGCGAGATACACCGTCCTTCTACCCATGGTGAGCCCCCATTCCGGAATTGCTACTTGATGAGATCGATCGCCCTGCCGTAGATCGCTTCCGCCGCTCCGGCGAGCGCTTCCGAGAGGGTCGGATGCGCGACGATTGCTTCGGCGAACTCCGCTCCCGTGAGGCCGCGGTCGAGCGCGATGACCCCCGGCGCCAGGAGCTCCGTCGCATGAGGCCCGATGATGTGAACGCCGAGGAGCTTCCTGTCGTCCGCCCCGGCGACCCACTTCACGAAACCGTCCTCCTCGCCGAGCCCTTTCGCCTTGCCGTTCGCGGCGAAGGGGAACCTGCCCGTCACGACGCTCATACCCTTCGCGCGCGCCTCGTCCTCGGTGAGCCCCGCGTGCGATATCTCCGGGAGCGTGTAGATCGTCGAGGGGATCGTGTTGTGCCCGGTCTCCCGGGATCCCCCGAGCGCGTTCTCGGCGGCGACGATACCCTCGCGCGTCGCGACGTGCGCGAGGAGCGCTCCGCCGACGACGTCCCCCGCGGCATATACGCCGGGGGCGGTCGTCTCCATCCGCGCGTTGACCTTGATCCCCGCGCGGTCCGCCTCGACGCCCGCCGCCTCGATGCCGGCGTCCGCGAAATACGGGCGCCTCCCGACGGAAACGAGCACGGCCTCCGAGACGATCTCGACGCCGTTATCGAGGCTCGCTGCCACACCGGCGTCCGTGGTCTTCGCCGCTGTCACCTTCGCGCCGAGATGGATCTCGATTCCCTTCTTGCGGAAGAGCATCTGGAGCGTTCTCGAAATCTGCGCGTCCTCCGTCGCGACGAGGACGGGAAGCATTTCAACAATGGTAACCTTTGTCCCGAAGGCGTTGAAGATCGAAGCGAACTCGCAGCCGATCGCTCCTCCCCCGATGATGAGGAGGCTCGCCGGTATCCGAGCGAGGCCGAGGACGTCCTTGCTGCTGAGGATTCGCGCGCCGTCGAACGGCATGAACGGAAGCGCCGCCTCGGAGGAACCGGTCGCGATGACGATCTTCTTCGCCGAAACGGCGCCGGAGCCTTCGACCTCGATCGTCGTCCCGCGCGTGAGACGTCCC
>JBFYZM010000250.1:0-3620 GCA_041309505.1 Candidatus Krumholzibacteriota bacterium | reverse complement strand
GAGCGAGAATCCGCTTTACCTTTCGTATTTCGGCCTCTGCGTCGGCATGCGGGGCGACCTCGCTGAGGCTCAGAGACTCTGCAGCAAAGCGGCGAAGCTATCCCCCCATTCTCCCATCATTCTCGTGAATCTCGGCCGCATCATGCTGGAGCAGGGATACCGGAAAGAGGCCCGCGACTTCTTCACCCGCGCGTCCTCGATCGAGAATACGAACTCTCCGGCCGCCCTCGAGCTTTCCGGCATGGGAGTGCGCCGCCAGCCCGTGATCCGATGCCTGGAACGAAGCCATCCATTCAATCTGGTGCTCGGCAAGATGAGGCACCGGATTCTCGGATATAAGAAACCCGGATGGAAAAAGCGCTAGATAATTCCCCCGGCGAACCCGTACAATCCGGTCGATGGCACCTTCCCTCGAAAGATCGATGCGACGATCCGCTCGGGGCGCCCTGATCGCTCTCGTTTGCCTTTCTTCCTGCAATAAAGCGGATATGCGCCGTCCCGGCGAATGGATCGAGATGCGATCGCGGGCGGATGCGCGTGTGAACGCTCTCATCGAAAGCGGCCGCTTCGACGAAGCTCTCCGGGTCGCGGATAGTCTCGTCGCGACGGGGGAGAACGATTCGAGGACCCAAGGCCAGAAGGCGCGCGCCCTCGCCGGAATGGGGCGCGGGGACGAGGCGGTCGCCGTGTTCGAGGAAGCCATTCTCGCGGATTACGAATACTGCGAGAACCACCTGCACTTCGCGACCTATCTCATGCGGATCGGGAAAACCGGCCGCGCACAGACGGAGTTCATCGAGGCGAGGCGTTTCTGCGAGGGGAAGTATGAAGCGCTCATTTACCGGAATCTGGCCGTCGCGGGGATCAAGCTCGACAAGCGCGACCTCGCGCGGCAGTACGTGGAGGAAGGGCTCAGGTGGAACGCGAACGATCCCTATCTGAACGGTCTCAAGGGGATGCTCGTCGCTCGGGAGAATCCCGTCTCCGCGGAGAGCCTCTTCGTGAAAGCCCGTTCGCTCGGGGCGGCCTCGAGCGAGTTCCTCGTCCAATACGGGCTCCTTCTCATCAACGAGGGAAGGCCGCGCGAAGCGGCGGGCGTTTTGGAGGAGGCCTCGAGACTGCGTCCCGGGCAGCGGGAGATCGCGGTGTACCTCGCCGAGGCCCTCGACAGGGCGGGAGATTTCGCCGGTGCGCGCGCCGTTCTCGAAGGGCTTCCCGCGGCCGGGGACGACGTGGAGACCCGAAAGCTGCTCGCGCGGGTTCTCTTCCACACGGGAGATTACGAAGAATCCTTGAACCTCTACATGAAGCTCGATCATAGCCCCGAGGTCATGGACCGGATCGCGATGTGCCTCAACGCTCTCGGGAGAACGGACGAGGCGGTTCCCTGGGCGAGAAATGCGGTCGCGGCGAGGCCCGACTGGCCGCAGGGGATGATCAACCTCGCGGTGATCCTCGCCGCCAGGGGAGAGCTCGACGAGGCGGCCGAGTTGCTCGAGCGCGTCCTCGCGATCGAGCCGGGCAATAGTTCGGCGCGAGCCAATCTCGATCGGCTCGAGGAAGCGAAAAAGGAATCTCCGCGCGGGAAATAATGCTGTCGAAATCCCGGGAGTTCAATTAGAATAACTTCAAGAATGGAGAAACAATCCTCCCCTGGAAACCGTATTGAGGGATGAGGATTCCAGGATCGGAGGTAGAGACCATGTACTGCAAATACTGCGGAACGGAGATCGACAGCGCAGCGGATTTCTGTACCTCCTGCGGAAAGAAGCTGGGGGACGGGGACGGCCAGAATACCCTCTACCGGCACGAGCTCACGAGGATCAAGGCCGCGAAAGAGAGAAAGAATCCGAAAGCGGCGGCCGCGCTCGGCTTCTTCTTCAGTTGGATATTTCTCGGCCCCGTGGGATACATTTACCTCGGTCAATGGAATTGGTTCTGGCTCACCTTTATCATCCAGATCTTCGCCTACCCGTTGACTGCGTTCTTCGCGTATCCGCTGCTTCCCATCGTGTACGGCTTCCATCAGTATCAGATGGCGAAGGATGTCAACGACCTCTTCGCCCGGGATCGAGGACAGGCGCCCCCGGCGGAAGCCGGAGCCCGCGCGGTCGAGCCGTTCGATAAGACCGAGCTGTAGCGCTCGCGCCCGGAGGAAAACCCGCTTTGGATCGAAACCTCGCTCTCGAGCTTGTGAGGGTAACGGAATCCGCCGCCCTCGCCTCCGCCCGTTTCTTCGGGAAAGGAGATCCCGCGAGCGCGGACAGGGCCGCCGTCGAGGCGATGGAGCTCTCCTTCATGGGCGTCAAGGTATCCGGCCACATCATTATCGGCGAGGAGCGGATCAACGAGCGATCGAAGCTCTGCGTCGGGGATACGATCGGCGCCGGAGGCGACGCGGCGTTCGACATCGTGCTCGATCCGGTCGATTGTATCGAAGCGCTCGCCGACGGGCAGTCGAATTCGATTTCGGCGATCGCCATGGGACAGCGAGGGACATTCTCCGAGCTTATCGCTCCGTACATGAGGAAGATCGTGGTCGGGGCGGAGGCCGCTGACGCGATCGATCTCAACGCGTCGGTGTTCGACAACCTCGTCCGCATCGCGGACGCCAAAAGGGTCTACGTCGAGGACCTGACCGTTTCGATTCTCGAACGCGACCGTCATCGCGCGCTCATCGACGAGGTGCGGCGCTCGGGAGCGAGGATAGAGCTTCTCAAGGCCGGCGAGCTCGCCGCCGCGATCTCCGCTTCTCTTCCGGAGACAGGCATCGACGTCATGATGGGGGTCGGGGACGCCAAGCAGGGCATCATCGCGGCGGCCGCCGTCGCCTGTCTCGGCGCCGGGCTCCAGGTCCAGTTCGTGCCCGGACTCGACGCGGAGCCGCAAAGCCTGCCGGACGAATTCAGGAAGATATACGGAGCCCGCGATCTCGTCGGAGGAGACGTCATGTTCGCCGCGACCGGTGTTTCCAAGAGCGACTTCCTCGACGGAGTCATGTTCAAGCCGGGAGGCGCCGTCACTCACAGCGTCGTCTTCCGGAGCAAATCGGGCACGAGCCGTTTCCTCAAGACCGAGCATTCATTCGAGAAAGCGCCCGATTACACCTGATCAATGAACGATCTCTTCAAGAGCGATGTGCCGCCGCCCCTGGCGGAGCGGATGCGTCCGCGCAGCCTCGACGAATTCGTCGGTCAGGAGGATCTCGTCGGCGAGGGGAAGATCCTCCGGCGCATACTCGAAAACGGAAAGCTCGAATCCTCTCTCATTTTTTGGGGTCCACCCGGCTGCGGCAAGACCACACTCGCGCGCCTCATCGCGCTGGCCGTCGACGCGCATTTCGAGCATTTCTCCGCCGTCACGGCGGGGATCGCTGACGTCAAGCGCGTCGCGGCGGAATCGGTCTCGCGTCTCAAGCTCAACGGCGCGAGAACGATCCTCTTCATCGACGAGATCCATCGCTTCAACAAGGCGCAGCAGGACGCGTTCCTTCCCTTCATCGAGGACGGGACGATCGTGCTCATAGGCGCGACGACCGAGAATCCCAGCTTCGAGGTCATCGCGCCGCTGCTTTCGCGGTGTCGGGTCTTTATCCTGAAACCTCTCGGAGAGGATGAGAT
>JBFYZM010000249.1:0-6644 GCA_041309505.1 Candidatus Krumholzibacteriota bacterium | reverse complement strand
CATCGGGCTCGATCTCGGGCTGCTCAAGCGCGACCTGTGGAAAGATCTCGCCGTGGGCGTGAAGCTCCAGGACGCGACCGGAACCTATATCGGGTGGAGCACGGGGGAGCGTGAGTTCATCTATCCGGCGCTCAAGATCGGCTGCGCGTATCCGTTCCGATTCGAGGGAATGGGCAGCACGCTCGTTCTGGCCGTCGACGGCGATTTCCGGTACGAGAACAGGCAAGGCGCCGCGCAATTCTGGCTCGGCAGCGCGAGCGCGGATTTCCATTTCGGCGCCGAGATTCTCATCAGGGATATCGTGGCGTTGCGCGGGGGGATGGACATGGGGCGCCCGACGGCGGGAATGGGAGTTATGCTTCGCGATTTCGGGCCGTGGCATATGTCGCTCGGGCTCGACTATGCGTTGCTCCATCATGATGAGTTCGATATGACCCATCGCGTTTCGTTGATTGCGGCCCGATGAGGCGTTTCTTCACGAGCGGATGGGAACGATACAGGGGAATCGATAACCCTTGAAAACCCTCGTCCTGATACTTGCCGGCGGCACCGGTGAAGAGCTCTCGGTGCTCACGCGCCATCGCGCGAAGACCGCGGTGCCGTTCGGCGGCCGCTATCGAGTCATCGATTTCTGCCTCAGCAACTGCGTCCATTCAGGGTTGCACGAGATTGCGGTTCTCGCGCAGTATTCGCCGAAATCGCTCATCGATCATATCGGCATGGGAAAACCGTGGGATCTCGATCGCAAGACCGGCGGGGTGTACATACTCCAGCCGACGCATAACGGCGAAGCCGCGACCTGGTACCTGGGCACCGCGGACGCTCTCTTCCAGAATATCGATCTCATCAAGAACTCGAAGGCGGATACGATTCTCGTCCTCTCCGGCGACCAGATCTACGTTATGGATTATCGACCGCTGCTCGGCTACCACCTCGAGAAGGGAAGAGCGGTCACCCTCGCGATAAAGGAAGTTCAGGCGAGCCAGCGATCGCGCTTCGGCATGGTCCGGCGCTCGCGCGACGGACGGATCACGGCGTTTCGCGAGAAGCCGGCCGCCTCCACGTTTCGTTTCGCGTCGCTCGGCATTTACGTGTTCCGCCGTGATTTTTTGATCGATGCGCTCGGTCCGGGAAAAACGAATATCGTCTTCGACGTCGTCATGCCGCTTCTCAAATGCGGCGACGTGGCGGGATACGCGTTCGAGGGTTACTGGGAAGACATCGGATCGATCCAGAGCTATTATCGGTCGTCGCTTCAGCTTCTGAGAAACAGACTTCTTATCACCGATCCCGATTGGCCCATCTTCACAAAGGGGAACGAGCTCCCGCCCGCGCGATGCGCGGACGGATCGCGCGTGAGCGATTCGATCGTGGCCGACGGCTGCGTGGTGAAGGGAGAAGTTACCGGCTCGATTCTTTTTCCGGGAGTAACGGTAGAGAAGGATGCCGTCGTGCGGGACAGCATCGTATTTTCCTACTCGCGCATCGGACGAGGCGCACGGGTGACGCGGGCCATTCTCGATAAGTTCGTCGAGATCGGGGGTGCAGCGACGGTGGGTGGGGGAGGGCGCGGAAGGGCGGCTGCGCCGGGGGCGCGCGGAGCGAAGCGGCCTCAGGATGAAACAGGAGGCGTCGCGGTTCTCGGTCGCGGCGCGCGCGTTTCGCGGGGCGCCGGGGTGCGCGGGGGTACGCTCGTCGAGCCGCATTCGCGAATCGGTTCGCGGAGGTGACGTTGAAGAGAACGGTCGTCTTCATTCTGGCGGGAGGCGTCGGCAAGAGACTGAGCCTCCTCACGCGGTACCGTGCGAAGCCCGCCGTTTCGTTCGGCGGGAAATATCGCATCATCGATTTCACCCTGACCAACTGCATCAGGTCGGGTATCGATGAGGTATATATCCTCACGCAGTACATATCGCGCTCGCTTGTCCGGCACATCGGAATCGGAAAGCCATGGGACATGGACAGGATGACGGGAGGCCTCCACGTCCTCCATCCGCATCTGGGATATCAGGCGGCGGATTGGTATCGCGGCACGGCGGACGCGATATTCCAGAATATCCCTGTGCTCAGGAAGCTCGATTGCGAAAACGTGCTGATCCTCTCGGGGGATCACGTGTACCTCATGGACTACCGGGAATTCATCGAGTTTCACGAAGGGAGCGGAAAGCCCGCGTCGGTAGGAGTGGTCGGGGTGCCGAAGGGGATGACGAGCGAGTTCGGCATCGCCACGGTAGACAGAGCCGGCGCTATCACGAAGTTCGAGGAGAAGCCGAAAGAGAGCAGCGGCACTTTGGCTTCGATGGGTATTTACTTATTCAACAAGGAGTACCTGATATCACTTCTTGAAGAACTTGAAGCGAAACACGGCGATCTCGATTTCGGAAAGCATGTGATTCCGCGCCTCGTTTCGAGAAAAATGATCTCCGCGTTCCGCTTCCCGGGGTACTGGCTGGATATCGGAACGTTGAAGAGCTATTATCGGGCGAGCCTCGAGCTCCTTGCCGAAAGGCCGCGCCTCAAGCTCTACCGCTGGTCATCGCCCGTATTGACCGCGCCCGACGATTCTCCCCCCTTCGTGGTGACGAAAGAAGCGAATATCTCCAATTCGCTCGTTTGCAACGGCTGTTTCGTGCGCGGGGAAGTCCGATCCTCGATACTTTCGCCCGGCGTGAAAATCGAGAGGGGGGCGAGGGTGGAAAACTCGATCCTGTTCCACGACTGCACGATAGGCGCGGGAGCCGAAGTATATAACGCAATCGTCGATAAGGGGTGCGTTGTCGGGGCCCGGGCGAAAGTGGGCCTCGGAGACGCCGGCGTCGCGAACGAGCTGCAGCCGGCATATCTCGATTTCGGAGTAACGCTCATCGGCAAGCGAACAATCATTCCCGCGGGGGTACGCATCGGCACGAATTGCCTCGTGAGCGGAACGATCGACGACGGGATCATCCCGAAGCGGAATCTGCCGGACGGCGGTTATTTCGTCGCGGGAGAAATGCGGCCCTAGTTTCCCCTGACCCAGATTGTGATCTTCTCTCCAGGATAGAGCTTGTTGCGGTTGGTCTTCTGATTCCACGTGAGGATATCGGAAAGCGGCACCCTGTAGAGCCGTCCGATGGCGCTGAGGGTTTCACCCTTTCTGACGACGTGCGTGATTCGCCGCGCGTCGCTCTCGGGGGACCGATCACCCGCCTGAGGCGCTTCGATTCCCGGGCCAGGGGGATCCGTCGAGGCGGGAGGCTTCGAGCGGCTCGCGGTGGCCGGGCGTTCGATGCCGGTGGATGTGACCGAGTGTATCCTCAGCGTGTCGCCGGGCCGCAGAACGGAATCATACGCGAGATCGTTCCACTCTCTGATCTGCGCAAGGCTCGCGTGGAATCGCTCGGCGATCTTTACGATCGTATCGTCTTTCTTGACAACGTAGCGCATCTGTTTGCTTCCGTCGGTCACCGACAGGAGCGGAAGGGATACGGCGCCGCGCGGCAGTTCCGGATTCCGGTAGGACGGCCTGCTCGCGACGCGCGCGGATCGCACCGTATCCTTGACCGGTATGAGAAGAATATTCCCCGCGCGGATCGTATGCGAGGCCGCGATTTCGTTGAAATTCCGGATATCCTTTATGGTCACGTCGTGCTGGGCGGCGATACCGGAGAGCGTTTCCCCTTTCTTAACCTTGTGCTGAACGAAGGATCCCACCTTGTCGCTCTTCATCGACGCGAGACGAGCGCTGCACTGCGTTCCGGCGCCCTTGGGGACCTTGACCTCGACCACCATGTCGGGAGGCGTGCACCATTTCTTGAAATGGGGGTTCATCTCTTTGAGCTCGCTCAGCGTGCAGCCGGCCGCTTCGGCGATTTTCCGCAGCTCGGTCGGACGCTCGACCTCGATGATGTCGAATTCGAGAGGTTCGGAAGGAGGTTTCTCGAACCCGTACGCCTCCGGATTTCTGCCGATGGCGAGAGCCGCCATGAATTTCGGGACGAACCACGTCGTCTGGGCGGGAAGATGCAGCTGCCAGTAATCGGTCGTTCGCTGATTCGTGATGGCGCGCGCGACGCGGTGCTCGCCCGAGTTGTACGCGGCGAGGGCGAGGGGCCACGACCCGAAGAGGTCGTAGAGATATTTCAGGTAATTCGCCGCCGCGTACGTCGCCGCGACGATATCCTTGCGCTCGTCCAGCCACCAGTTGATCCGGAGCCCGAAAATCTTCCCCGTGCCCGTCATAAACTGCCAGGGACCGATCGCCTTCATGTACGATTTCGCGCTCAGGTTGAGCCCGCTTTCGATGACGGCGAGGTACAGGAGATCGCGAGGAATCCCGACGTCGACGAGGATCGGCTCGATGATATCCCTGAAGGATCCGACGCGCGTCAACCAGCGTGAAAAATGCTTTCGTCCCGCGCCTTGAAAATAGTCGATCCAGTGCTCCGTCTTGCCGTTGTATTCGATCTCGATTTCTTCCTCGACCACGTTGTTGAGCGCGACGGAATCGATGAGCGAGGCCATATGGGGGCTCGTTTCGTGTTCCATTTCATCGTCGGACATGCGCTGAAGCAGGCATCTGACGCCACCCTCGAGGTATTCGAGGCGCTCGCAGGTTTCGGCGTCCGGAAGCGTCGCTCTGAGGCTTTCGACCGCCTGGAGAAGGTCCTCGGCCGAAGATGCGGCCATATCGAGCTCCCCGAAGTGGAAATACGAGGAAACGCGATCGAGCTTTTGCTCGAGGACGAGGAGTTGCGGGGAGCGGCGATAGATATCGTCCGCGGGGACGGCGCTGCCGCCGGAAGCCCCCATCGCCGTTTCCGGAGCGAGCCAGAAGCCCAGGAGAAAGGCCCAGGCGAGCGAAATGATCGAAAAGGTTCTTGAGTTCATATCTATACCTCGCGACTCTCGTCAATATATTGAATTACGGGATCATATACAAGTGAATGTGCGATCGATCCTTCGCCGGAAACGGCGTCCTTTGCGAGGATGCTCTTAGTTTGATGGTAATGGGCCCGCGGGTAGTGTATAATGATAGGTGGCACAAACGGTAACCGGCGGTCACGTCGTGCGAAGAAGGCATTCATGCAACGAGGGATTGAACGAGACTATCGATACCTTCTTTCACGGATCGTTCCCCGCCAACTTCTCCCCATCGAGCGGCGGGCGGAGCTGGAAAGCGTCCTTGCGAGGGGCGATCGTTTCGATCTCGTCAGGGAAGCGTACCTGTCGATGGAGGAACTCGCCCGCAGCGGCGCTTTCCTCAACGGAGCGGTGAGCGCGGCGGACGGAGCCGTCTCGATCTCGTACCGTTCGACGCTGCAGGCCATGACGATAACGCTCGCCATGACCTCGGTCGAATGGGAGCGCGTCACGGGCGCGAGACCCCGCGTCGAGGGGATTCTACCTTCCGTGTTCGCCGGCATCATCTCGTCGCTCACTCCGAACGATTCTCCCAAAACGGTGGTCATCAGGATCGAGGAACTGCTTTCGCTCGCGGGTCGCATCTTCGACGGCGCGCAGGGAAAGCTGCTCTTCGTCAAGTCGATTCCCGCGATCCCCGAGCTGTGCAGGGAGAAGGTCGCATTCCTGCCGCTGAACGAAGCGTTGAAACGGAAGCTCTACCATTCGTGCCTCGCGAGCGGGATGCCGCATACGTTCGTCAGAATCACGAACGGATCGGCGGCCGAAAGCGTTTTCGCGATCGACGCGCCGGCGAAGTCCTTGCTCATGTTTCCGCTGCAGGCGGGCGACGTCAAGTGGGCGATTCTCGAGATTCACCTGCCGGGCGAATCTCCCCCCGATCGGAACGCCCTGTCGAATTTTCGCATTCTCGCGGACGGGCTCATGCGGTTCCTCGAGAACAACGCGCAGCTCGAGAAGATGGTTTCGATCGATCGTCTCACCCAGGTGCATAACCGAAACTACTACGAGATGCAGGTTCCGCTCGAGATCGAGCGGGCGAACCGCAACAAGATGACCCTCGGCTTTCTCATCGCCGACATCGACGATTTCAAGAAGGTGAACGACGGCTACGGGCACGCGGTGGGCGATCAGGTGCTGCGGCTCGTCGCTCAAACCGTGCGAAAATCGCTCCGCAAGATCGATCTTCTCTTCAGGTACGGAGGGGAGGAATTCATCGTGCTTCTGCCGGGAACGGGCGCCGAATCGGCCCAGAGAACCGCGGAGAGAATCCGCGGGATCGTGGCGCGAGCGGAACATACGCTCGAGGACGGAAGAAAGGTGAAGGTGACGATCAGCGTCGGCGGCTGCATCTATCCGCAGGACGCGCAGAACGAAAGCCATCTCTTGCGCACGGCGGATAAGGCGCTCTATCTGGCCAAGGAGAAGGGGAAGAACCGGGTCGTGTTCAGCGGCGATTGATTCGTCGAGATCCGGCGCGCGGGGCCCGGAGGCTCCGCGCGTTTTTGAAATATTCCGGGACGGCAGCGCGGGAGGTGGGGAATGGTGCGGTGGTGGGCTGCTTTTTTTATTGCGGGACTTATATCTCCGCCGGACGGCCGCGCGGCGCTCCTGGCGACGCTTCTCGTCGCCGGCCTCGCATTCGGAGCGGCCGCGGTCGCGGGGCGCTCGCCATGGACAAGGCTGGAGCGTTTCGGCGCCGGACGATTCGCACAGGCTCTGGCCGCGTTCGTGATGTGCAG
>JBFYZM010000248.1:0-3246 GCA_041309505.1 Candidatus Krumholzibacteriota bacterium | reverse complement strand
TCGCCGCCCCAGAAAGCACGGGTCGTGGAACGTGACCGTCCGCTCCCCGCGGTTCTCGAGCGCGAGCGCGCCCGAGGCGAGCATCGTCTCGAGCGCCTGCGACACGTGCAGCACCCGGCGCTCCTTCATCGACGGCCGCATGCGGGCGTACTCGTTCGTGAAGGTATGCAAGCCGTGCGGACACGGCGTGACGATCTCCGTTATCCCGTGCCGGTCGAACGCGTCGGCGTTGCCTTCGGCGAGCTCCGTGAAGAGCCCGTCCTCTCCGACGCCGCGGATGAACTCGCTGCAGCACGCCTCTTCCTTCCCGAGAACGGCGAATCCGAACCCAGCTGCCCTGAAGAGAGCCACGGCGGAGCGAGGCACTTCCTGAAGCCGCGAGTCGTACGCGAAGGTGCAGCCGACATAGAAGCACCGTGATTCCTTCGCGCCTTCGGACAGCACGGGAACGTCCAGTCCCGACGCCCAATCCATCCGTTTTCCCTTCGCCCCCTGCCACGGATTCTTGAACTTGTAGACCGATTCGAGCATCTCCTGAATGTTGACCGGCACGTCCTCGCCGCCTTCGACGCGCGCGGCGCGGATCTCCCGGATCACGTCCATCGGGCTTATCGCGTTCGGGCATTCCCGCTGGCAGCGCCCGCACGTCGTGCAGAACCAGACCGGATCCCCCTCGACGGCGTTGGCTTTCGCGAGCGCGGTCTCCCCCGGGCGAGGCACGAAGCCGAACCCGCCCTTCCGGCGCGCGAAACGTCCCGTCTCGTCGATCACCTTCCGGGGCGAGAGCGGCTCCTTCGCGATCGCGCTCGGGCATTGAACCGTGCAGCGGTTGCACTGCGTGCACGCGTCGCACATGACGAGATGGCGGAAGCTGAAATCGCTCTTGAGCGCCTCGCGCTCCTCGAGGGAGAGGTACGAATTGCAGCGCATCCCCTCGAGGGTCAGGTTGACGCCGGCCGCGAAAACGTGGATGAACTTGGAGAATGGAAAATACGCGATGAAAAACAGGCTCGCCGCCGCGTGGATCCACCACCACAGCCGATGCGCGGCGAGAGCCTCCGGCACGGACAGGCCGGAAACTCCCGCGATCCATTGCCCGACCGGCGACGGTTCGCTCCATGGAAGCGTCTCGGCGCGAAGCCTGAACCCTTCGACCATGAATCCCGTCAGCGCGATGAAGAAGAGGAGCGCGAGCACGATGTGATCCCTCGCGATCGTGACCATCTTCTCGCGCTTGAAAATGTATCGCCGGAGATACGCGAGCGCCACGCCGGCCATGAGGGCGATTCCGGCGACGTCGAGCACGAGCGCATAGGCAAGATACAGGTCGCCCCTGAGGTAAGAGATTATCCAGTGATCGACGGTCGAAAGGGCGGTGCCGATGAAGAGAACGATGAAACCCCACATGATGCACACGTGCGTGACGCCGCCGAGGAGGTCTCCCTTGAAGACCGACGTATTGAGGAAGATTCGGCGGAGCACGAGCCCCGCGTCGAACCCGCCGTCCCGCTTCTCGACCCACCCCGATCGCCAAAACAGCCAGCGCCGGAGAAGGCCATACAGGCAGACAGCCGTTGCCAAGGCCGCAAGTGAATAAAAAATATAGTGATAGCCGATATTCCAGAAAACTTCGCGAAAGGGCTGCATCGCTACCCCCTGTTCGGGCCAACGTGGGGCATGGTATCAAATGCCAAGCCCCGAAATCAACCAGATACTTGGCAGACGCTCAGTTAGCCGCCGCAAGAGCGGTCACCCGAGCCGGATCGTCCCCCGGAGAGCGAAAAGAATTACCGAACTTGCTTGCTCGGCAGCCATTTCCGGCCTTTATGGAACGGTAATTGCGAAAAGGTGCATTCGGAGGAACAGAATGAGCTTTCGCGTCATGATTTTCATGATTGTCCTGATGCTCGCGACGGGGCTCGCCGAGGCGCAGCCGGAGCCCGCGCCCCGCGCGCAGGCTGAAGCGCTTTTCGTCGACGCGCAGAAGGCCCTTTCGCGCGGAGACGACGCGGGAGCGGAGAGACTGCTCAAGGATGCGCTCACGAGCGATCCTGCGTTCACGTCGGCGATCTGGCAGCTCGCGCAGATCTACGAGTCGCGCGGAGAGCTCGATTACGCGCGAGAGCTCCTCACTCGCGGTCTGAGGCAGGACCCCGGGGCCTCATGGGCCCGGGAGAAGCTCGCGCAGCTCGAGAGCTCCCTCGCGCGCACGATCCTCGCCGAGGCGCGCGGATACATGGGCTCGGGAAAATACAACCTCGCGATTCCGAAACTATCTGCGTATCTCGGGCTCAGGCCCGACGATCCCGCCGCGCTCGTCGCGATGGCGAAATGCCACTTCGAGAAGGGAAATCCGAAAACGGCGCGGCAGTATATCGATAAAGTGCAAGCGATCGATCCCGGCAACGCCGAGATCTCCGCGCTGACCGCCCGGATGGAAACAACCTCGCGCGATGCGCAGCTCGAAAAGCTTCTCGCCGAAGCCCAAATCGCACTCCTCGACACGACCGAGGCCGCGCCCGGGAGAGCACGGACCGCCCTCCACAAGCTCATCGAAGCGGATCCCGCGAACTCGTGGGCGAAGGAACGGCTCGTCGACCTGGATCGCGCCGGAAACGAGAAAGCGGTCCGCACGGAAGCGCGTGAAAAAAAGCCGGCGCCCGCGGTCGTCGCGGAAGGACGCAAGGCCATGGATCGTTCGAAGGGAGCGCTCTCCACGGCGGGGCACTTCATCGTCGCTCACCTGTCGCTCTTTGTGCTCGGAGCCGTTCTTTGCGTTCTCGTGATCGACGTCCGGCGCAGAATGACGCGGCGGAGCTACCCCCTCGAGGGGACGATCACCGTTATCCCGATCCTCGACATCGTGTCGCTCGTCAACGGCAACCTCAGAACGGGGCGGCTCATCGTCGTGAGCTCCGACGCGAAGGGGGAGATCTATTTCGAGAAGGGCGAGATCATCCATGCCCGGTGCGACGGGCTCACCGGCAAGATCGCGTTCCACAAGCTCATGGACATCCGCTCGGGGCGTTTCTTCTTCCACAATCACCTTCCGAACGTGCGCCGCACGATCGCGGATCCGCTCAGCCTGCTTCTCCTTTCGATGAAGCCGCACGAAGACTCCGTGCTGGAGCTCGAGGCAAGCGACGAGCGCGAAGAAGCGCTTTCGACCCGTCGTTGATCATTCTCTCGCGATTATTCTTTCGTTGAATTTTCTCTAGACGAGCGTCTCGAGCATCGGACATTCCA
>JBFYZM010000247.1:0-4686 GCA_041309505.1 Candidatus Krumholzibacteriota bacterium | reverse complement strand
AGGCCGTGACCGCGAATCAGATCCTCATCAGCTACGGCGGGAAAAAAGAAGAAGAGGATCTCGACGATTTCTCCGGGTTCGGCGGCGTCGACGAGTACAAGCTCATCAAGTTCCAGCGCTCCAACCAGGACACCTGCGTCAACCAGAAACCGATCGTCGAGGTCGGGCAGAAGGTCAAGAAGGGCGAGGTGATCGCGGACAGCTCGGCGACGAAAGCGGGCGAGCTCGCGCTCGGACGCAACGTGCTCTGCGCCTTCATGCCGTGGCGCGGGTACAACTTCGAGGACGCGATCATCATCAGCGAGAAGCTCGTCAAGGGAGACATATTCACCTCGATTCATATCGAGGAGTTCGAAACGCAGGTCCGCGACACGAAGGCCGGCATGGAGGAGATCACCCGCGAGATTCCGAACGTGAGCGAGGAGATGCTCGCGAATCTCGACGAGGACGGCGTCGTTCGCATCGGCGCCCACGTGAAGGCGGGGGACATCCTCGTCGGCAAGGTGACTCCGAAGGGAGAGACCGAGCTCACGCCGGAGGAACGGCTGTTGAAGGCGATATTCGGCGAGAAGGCCGGCGACGTGCGCGACGCTTCGCTCAAGGCGCCTCCGGGCATGGACGGCATCGTCGTCGACATCAAGCTGTTCTCCCGCAAGGAGCGCGACGATCGGGCGAAGAGCCACGAGAAGAAAAAGCTCGTGGAGCTCCAGCACCAGCGCGATCTCGAGATCAAGCACATCAAGGAAAAAAGGCGCGAGCGCCTCGCGAAGCTCATGGTCGGCCAGACCTCCGAGAAGCTCATTCACGCCGAGACGGGCGAAGTGCTCGCCCGCGGGGGACGCAAGATCACCGACAAGATGATCGAGGGATTGGACATCGATCATCTCCACTGGGGGCTCCCGGTCGTCAAGGACGCCAAGGTCGACCGCAGGATCCAGTCCCTCATGGAGGCGGCCGCGCGCGCCATCGAAAAGGTCGAGAGCAACTACGAGAAGGAAAGCGAGCGCGTCATGCGCGGGGACGAGCTCCCGCCGGGCGTGAGCAAGCTCGTCAAGGTCTACGTCGCGCGCAAGCGCAAGGTGTCGGTCGGCGACAAGATGGCCGGACGCCACGGCAACAAGGGAGTCGTTTCCCGCATCGTGCCGGAGGAGGATCTGCCGCATCTTCCGGACGGAACGCCGGTGGAGATCATTCTCAATCCGCTCGGCGTGCCGAGCCGTATGAACGTCGGCCAGATACTCGAGACGCATCTCGGCTGGGCCGTCGAAAAGCTCGGATTCAAGGCGTCGACGCCCGTGTTCAACGGCGCGACGATCGACGAGATCAAGAAGCTCCTCGCCGACGCGGGGCTTCCCGAGAGCGGCAAGATCGAGCTGTTCGACGGGATGACGGGGGAGCTCTTCGACGCGCCGGTCACGGTCGGCCAGATCTACATGATGAAGCTGTCGCATCTCGTCGACGACAAGATCCACGCGCGCTCGATCGGGCCCTACTCGCTCGTTTCGCAGCAGCCGCTCGGCGGCAAGGCGCAGTTCGGCGGGCAGCGCTTCGGAGAGATGGAGGTGTGGGCGCTCGAAGCGTACGGCGCTTCCTACACGCTCCAGGAGCTCCTCACGGTGAAGTCGGACGACGTCGCCGGCCGGAGCAAGATCTACGAGGCGATCGTGAAGGGCGAGAACGCGCCGGAGCCGGGACTTCCCGAATCGTTCAACGTGCTCATCAAGGAGCTTCAGAGCCTCTGCCTCGACGTGGAGCTCGAGAAGCTCGAGAAGGATTGAGCGCGGTCGGATCGGAACTGGGGAGCCGCGCCGCGAGCCGGAGAACGGTCGGCCGCGCGCGGCCTGCGAGATATACGAAGCATCTGAGCCATGACAGGGTATATCGGGCGAGATTGGTGAACGGTTTCCGCCGGAGGTAACCATTGTATACCACGCTTTTCGAAAAGGATCGAAACAAGCCCACCGACATCAAGGCGATGCGCATCCAGCTCGCCTCCCCCGAGGTGATACGTCAGTGGAGCTACGGCGAAGTCACGAAGCCTGAAACCATCAACTACCGATCCTTCAAGCCCGAGAAAGACGGGCTTTTCTGCGAGCGCATCTTCGGTCCGGTCAAGGATTGGGAATGCACCTGCGGAAAATACAAGCGCATCCGCTATCGCGGCGTCATCTGCGACCGCTGCGGCGTCGAGGTCACGCATTCGCGCGTCAGGAGAGAGCGGATGGGGCACATCGAGCTCGCCGTTCCCGTCGCGCACATCTGGTTCCTCAAGGGAGTTCCGAGCCGCATCGGCTACATGCTCGACATGACGGTGCGCAACCTCGAACGCGTTCTCTACTACGAATCGCACCTCGTCATCGATCCGGGGGACACGGACCTCAAGCCCAAGGAGCTCATCGACGACGATACCTATACCGAGCTCATGGATCAGGGAAAGGAATTCGTCGCCAAGATGGGAGGCGAGGCGATTCGCGACATGCTCAAGACGATCAACGTCGAGGAGCTCTCGATCAATCTCCGCGCCCAGTCGAAGGTCGAGACGTCGGTGCAGCGCAAGAAAGACGTGCTGAAGCGCCTCAAGGTCGTCGAATCGTTCCGGCAGAGCAAGAACAAGTCCGAGTGGATGGTCCTCGACGTCATCCCGGTTCTTCCGCCCGATCTCAGGCCGCTCGTTCCGCTCGAGGGCGGACGTTTCGCGACGAGCGACCTGAACGATCTCTACCGGCGCGTCATCAACCGCAACAACCGTCTCAAGAAGCTCATCGAGATCCGGGCGCCGGAGGTCATTCTCCGCAACGAGAAACGCATGCTCCAGGAGGCGGTCGACGCGCTGTTCGACAACAGCCGCCGCTCCCGCGCCGTCCGCGGCCAGGGCAACCGGCCCCTCAAGAGCCTGAGCGACATGCTCAAGGGAAAGCAGGGGCGCTTCCGCCAGAACCTCCTCGGCAAGCGCGTCGACTACTCGGGCCGCTCGGTCATCGTCGTCGGCCCCGAGCTCGAGATTCACCAGTGCGGGCTGCCGAAATCGATGGCGCTCGAGCTCTTCAAGCCTTTCATCATCCGCAAGCTCGAGGAGAAGGGGTACGTGCAAACGGTGAAGAGCGCGAAGAAGCTCGTCGAGCGCGAACGCCCCGAGGTATGGGATATTCTCGAAGAGATCATCAAGGATCACCCGGTGCTCCTCAACCGCGCGCCCACGCTCCATCGGCTCGGCGTTCAGGCGTTCCAGCCGCTCCTCATCGAGGGCAAGGCGATCCAGATTCACCCGCTCGTCTGCACGGCGTTCAACGCCGATTTCGACGGCGACCAGATGGCGGTGCACGTGCCGCTCTCGTACGAGGCCCAGCTCGAGGCGCGCACCCTCATGTACGCCTCCAACAACATTCTCTCGCCGGCGAGCGGCTCTCCGCTCGCGTCCCCCACGCAGGACATGGTGCTCGGCCTCTACTACCTCACGATGTTCAGGGACGGGGCGAAGGGGCAGGGCAAATCGTTCTTCAGCGTCGGCGAGCTCATATCGGCGTGGGATAACGGCGTCGTCGATCTCCACGCGAAGGTCAAGGTGCGCATAGGCGGCGAAACGGTGACGACCACCGTCGGGCGCGTCCTCGTGAACGAGATCGTTCCGGAGGAGCTCGGCTACGTCAACGACATCCTCGACAAGAAGACGCTCGCCGGGCTCATCGGCGCGGCCTACAAGAAGCTCGGCAACCGGAAGACCGTTCCCTTCCTCGAACGCCTCAAGGATCTCGGCTTCCGCTTCGCGACGCGCGCCGGCATCACGATCTCGATCGACGACATCGTCGTGCCCGGGGAAAAGCCGCAGCTCATCGGCGTCGCCCAGAAAGCGGTGAACCAGATCCAGAAGCAGTACAAGGAAGGTATCATCACCGACGGCGAGCGGTACAACAAGATCATCGATACCTGGACCCACACGACGAACAACGTCGCCGACGCGATGCTCGAGACGCTCAACCACGATCGCGACGGCTTCAATCCGATTTACATGATGGCGGTTTCGGGATCGCGAGGCAACAAGGAGCAGATCCGCCAGATCGCGGGCATGCGCGGCCTCATGGCGAAACCGCAGAAACGCATCACGGGAGGCATCGGCGAAATCATCGAGATGCCCATCACGGCGAACTTCAAGGAAGGCCTCACCGTGCTGCAGTACTTCATCTCGACGCACGGCGCGCGCAAGGGTCTCGCCGACACCGCCTTGAAGACGGCGGACGCGGGCTATCTGACCCGCCGCCTCGTCGACGTCGCGCAGGACGTCATCATCACGGAATACGACTGCGGCACGATCATGGGAATGGATACGCAGGCGCTCAAGGAAGGGGAGGAGATCATCGAGGCCCTCAGCGACCGAATCCTCGGCCGCGTGGTGGTCGACGACGTCATCGATCCCCAGTCGGGCGAGACGATCTGCAAGGCGAACGTCCTCGTCGACGAGGACATGGCCGCGGAGATCGAGGAGCGCGGCGTCGAGAAGGTCAAGATCCGGTGCGTGCTCACGTGCGAGGCGAAGCGCGGCGCGTGCGCCTACTGCTACGGCCGCAACCTCGCCACGGGCAAGCTCGTCGATCTCGGCGAGGCGGTCGGCGTCATCGCCGCGCAGTCGATCGGCGAGCCGGGAACGCAGCTCACGCTCCGCACGTTCCACGTCGGAGGCACCGCGTCGCG
>JBFYZM010000246.1:0-3593 GCA_041309505.1 Candidatus Krumholzibacteriota bacterium | reverse complement strand
GCGCCGCGGAACAGGAGCCAATCCTTGAGAACCTCGCCGCCCATGCTCGTTTTTACGTAATGGCGATCTTCGATGAAGACGACCTCGGCGCCGGCCTTCTTCGCCGCGTCTTCGATGCCGCTTCGCTTGTAGGTGCGCCGCGCGTCGTTGCACGGATTGTCGGCCACGACGACCTTCTTCGCGCCGGCTTCGAGCGCCATGGCGACGAGAGCCGCGACGACGAACGGATTCGTGTTGGCGGCCTGCTCCTCCGTGCGGTCCCACCCGATGTTCGGCTTCACGAGAACGACGTCCCCGCGCGAGACGAACGAGCCCATCCCGCCGATGAGATCTACGGCCTTGCGCGTGACGAGCGTCGGATCGCCGCCTTTGACGACCGCCATCGCGTATTTTTCCTTCTTGGCCTTCGGCGCGGGCTTTGTGTCCTTTTGAACGGGGAGAGCGGGGAGTTTCCCCTTGGGAACGAGGAGCCCCGCGGCGCCCACCGCGAGCCCCGCAAGGAATTTTCTTCTATCGAGCATCTCTGTTACCGCCCTTTCTCTTGGTGCACGTGCATGGGCAGATGGTTTGCTTTCAGTATTATACCCGTATTGGGGTTCTCCGGCAAAATCTTTTGCACGGGTCACTATCAGCGGGTGACGCCGACGGGGCTCCTGCATCTCGACTAGCGGGTGGCGCTGGTGGGGCCCCCGCGAGGGGCGCAGTGAGCGAAGCGAACGAGCACTCGCGGGGTGCAACCAGCGCCAGGACCCGCGTATCGTGCGAGCACGGGCGGGGTGCAATCAGCGGCAGGACCCGCGTCCGGGCGGGGTGCAATGGGCGACAGGCCCCGCGTATCGGCAAAGAAGCGTTGCGCCGGGGGCCGTTTATGGCTTATCTTGTGCGTTGCAGGGTCGATGGAATCAGGGGTGTATCTCATGGAACCGAAAGAGTTTCAACCAAAAGCGTTCTACAGAAAATTCGACTCGCTCCTCGCCCAGATAGGCAAGGCGAGCGCGAAGGATCTCAATATTCTCGTGCTCGACGAGCTCGCCCAGTCGTTCGGGGCCGATCTCAAAATTGAGAGCGGATCTCTCTATCGCCGCAAGGGGGGCTCGTACGAGAAGGTCAAGGGTCCGGTCGGCGACTCGCGCGATCCGTGGCCGGTCTCCATTCCCCGGAGCGATCCGGCGCTCGCGCTCGTCGTCGAGCACAAGGCCTATATCTTCGCCGACTCCAACGTTCCGCCCTGGGGCAACAACAGCGTCGCGGTCGTCATCGGCGAGGAGAACCAGTTTCTCATGGCGTTCAGGCTCGGGACGGGATGGGAGCGCGAGCTCATCGAACTCTCGCTCAACTCGATCCGGAACACGCTCAACTACATCAGGTCCACGCGCAGCTTCGGCCAGGTCTTCCAGGAAGCGTACGAGATTCAGAAGAGCCTGCTCCCGAAGCACGATCCCGTTTTCAACGGCTACGACATCTCGGGACGATCGATGGCGGCGGAGTTCGTCGGGGGGGACCTCTACGACTTTCACGCATTCGACAGCAAGATGATCGGAGTCGCGATCGGGGATGCGAGCGGGCACGGGCTGCCGGCGGCGCTGCTCGCACGGGACGTTCTCACCGGGCTCAGGATGGGAGTCGAACGCGAGTTCAAGATCTCGAGCCTCATCGGAAAGCTGAACCGCGTGATCAACGGGAGCTTCCTCTCGACGCGCTTCATCTCGCTCGTGTACGGAGAGCTCGAGGAAAACGGCACGTTCGTCTACGTCAACGCGGGGCACAACGCGCCATTCCTCATCAGGGGATCGGAGACGCAATCGCTGACCGTCGGAGGATCGATCCTCGGCCCGGTCGCCGACATGACCTTCAAGCGCGGCTTCGCGTTCCTGGACGTGGGGGACGTCCTGATTCTCTACACCGACGGGCTCGTGGAGCGCGAGGATCCGAAGGGTGAGCCCTTCGGGGACGCCCGTCTCATCGATCTCGTCAAGAGAGAACGGCAGGAGAAGGCGTCCACGATCATCGAGCGGCTTTTCATGGAAGTTTATAAATTCGGCGCGAACGAGAAGTGGCGCGACGACGCGACCGCGGTCATCGTGAAGCGGCTCAAGTGAGCGCTTCCGCGAACGACGTTCGCTGCACCCCTCTCACGGAGGATAGGCAATGAAGAAAACGGTACGCGCGCGCGAGCTGCCTCCGTCCAGGCTGCGGTGGCGCTGCGCCCCCGGCCTGTTCGATTTCAAAACGACCGACGACATCAAGCCGTGCACCGACATCATCGGGCAGGACCGCGCCCTCTCCGCGATCAAGATGGGGCTCAAGCTCGAGCACCGGGGATACAATATCTTCATCACGGGGCTCGTGGGAACGGGCCGGACGACGACGATCAAGCATCTCCTCGAGCGCCTCGACAAGAAGGGGCCCATACCTTCCGACATCTGCTACATGAACAATTTCAAGAATCCGAACATGCCCCGGATGATCGAGCTCGAGGCGGGCAGGGGGAACGATCTCTCCGCCGACATGAATCGCCTCATCGCGGAGCTCCTCTCGAAGATCTCGTCGGTGTTCCAGAGCGATTACTACAAGGATCGCCGGAAAAAGCTCGTCGAAGAGTTTCAGGTGAAGCAGAAGGACATCATTTCGAAATTCGAAAAGGATATCGCGGGCGAGGGATTCACGATGGTCCGCATGCAGGTCGGTCCCATCATCAAGCCCGAGCTCCTTCCCGTCGTCGACGGCAATCCGGTCAACTTCCCGCAGCTCCAGAAACTCGTCGAGGAAGGGAAGATGCCGAAGGAGAACATCAAGAAGTACGAGGAGTCCGCGGAGAAGCTCTCCGAGCGGATGCAGGTCGTCTACTCGCAGGTGAAGGATCTCGAGCGCGCGGCGAACAAGCGCCTCGAGCAGCTCGATTCCGACACGGTGAGCCCCCTCATCCACGATCTCATCGAGGAGATCGAGCGGAAATACGGGAACGAAGCGCTTTCGAAGGAGCTCGACGAGGTCGAGGAAGCGCTCATGCAGAAGCTCGATCTCTTCCGCCCCACCGACGAGGACGGCCCGCCGCAGTCCGCCATGGCGCTCGAACCCGGCGAGCGGGAGGACCCGTTCAGGGAATTCCGTGTGAACGTCGTCGTCGACAACTCGGAAACGAAGGCCCCCCCCGTCATTATCGAGAATTTTCCCAATTTCCGGAACCTCTTCGGCGCGATCGAGCGCGACATCGTTTTCGGCGGCGTCACGAAGACGGATCATCTGAACATCCGCGCGGGATCGTTCCATCGCGCGAACGGGGGCTACCTCGTCCTCAACGCGCTCGACGTTCTCACCGAACCGGGCGTGTGGCAGAGCCTCAAGCGTACGCTCAAGAGCAGCGAGGCGCTCATACAGAGCTACGATCCGTGGAGCCTCATGGGATCTTCGACGATGAAGCCCGAAGCGATGAAGCTCAAGGTCAAGATCGTGCTCATCGGCGACGACTATCTCTACTATCTGCTCTATTCGCTCGACGAGGACTTCCAGAAGGTGTTCAAGATCAAGGCGGAGTTCGATCGAGAAGTGAAGAACTCGACCGGCGTCGTCAGGCAAGATCGGAAGAGCACACG
>JBFYZM010000245.1:0-11248 GCA_041309505.1 Candidatus Krumholzibacteriota bacterium | reverse complement strand
CCGCCGCTCTCGCCGATACGCCGATCTTCAGGAACTGGGCCGAGTACGTGCCGACCTTCTCGAACGGCCTGGTCGACGCCGACGCCAGAGCGGGGACCAGCGCGATCAGCACAATCCCCATACCAATCCTACGCTTCATCACGCAACCTCCTCGGAGAGAACGTTCATAGTAATCGATTATCGAATCACAACGAATTTCCCGATCGTCCTCGAGAACTTGCCGTCGTCGGGTTCCACGGAGAACAGGTACACCCCGCTCGTCACGTCCTGCCCGTTCCGCGATACAAGATCCCACCGCAGCGATCCGTTGCCGGCGCTCCCGTCATGATAGAGCACCTCGACGAGATCTCCCGAGACCGTATAGATTCGAACGGTCGAACGGCAGCGCGGGAGATTCCTGAACTCCACCTTGATGCCGGTCGGATCGTCCTGATTCGGCTCGAGCTGCCACGGCTCCATCGCTTGCGCCGTGGCGGGGTTCGGAACCACATATACTTCTTTTTCCTCGAAGGTCTCCGCCGTCTGCGCTTCGGAAAGAGGCGTGACGTATTGGAAGTTCGACGACGGATCGCCGAAGTATCCGACCCTCACCGGCACGCCGCCCGTGATCACGTGATCGTACGCCGTCACGCTGTAGAAATAATGCATCCCGTTATGAACGCTCGTATCGACGTATTTGTAGTATTTCAACCCTCCCTGGAATCCGAGATCGTACCGGGCGAGCGCTTCGAGCGTGTCGCATTCGAGCGCTGCCAGCCCGGGTGGGCAGGGCACATCGTCCATCGGGTAATTATAGACGTTCTCCTTGAAATAGTTGATATACGAATCCTTGTTGGAGAGATTGATGAGAGGCTCGTACTCCCATCCTCCCGCCGAGTAAGGCGTCTTGAAGCCCCTGTCGGGCGAGACGCCGTTCACGAGATCGCGCTCCTCGATGAGCTGCCAGAGCTCGCGGTTCGGGCCGGTAAGAACCGAGGTGCCGAGGGGCCGTTCCCATCCGTCCGCGCGCCAGATCCGATAGCCCTCGAAATCGTACTCGAGCGTGCTCACGTCGGGGCTCACCTCGCTGAAGTTGTCCCACAGGATCGTCACCTGGTGATCCCCCGGGATGAGGCGCAGGACGGGAGGCGGAGGGGCGGAGCCGACGAGCCAGTTCACCTGGTATTCTTTCCCGCCGACGCCCGTCTGGTAATCGGCGAACGTCGCGTCTCCCTTGGAGCATGCGTCGTTTTCCCAGAGCTCGAGCTCCAGCCTGCAATCCGCGTTGACCCAGACGATCTCCCCCCTCGCCGCGGAGATCGGCGTCAGGCCGGTGGTCACGCACGAATCGGCGATGAGTCCGTTTACGGGACCGGCGACGGGCGTCTCACGGCCGTTCGTGCCGGTCAGCGGGTTGCCGTCGATGTCGAACCAGTTGCCCTGGTAGGTGAGGGCGGCGCTCGCGGCGCTCGCCTTCATGCCCTCGAGCCCGAGACCGCACGCGAACGCGACCTGCAGAACGATCGTCGAATCGGGCGGAAGCTCCTTGAACGGCCCCGTCGCCATGAGCATGCGGTAATCTCTCGGAACTTCCTGGGTGCGGTCTCTCGTCGTCTTGCTCAGAAGCTCGTAGCGCTGGAAGTCGTTGTCCGGATCTCCTCCGTTCTCGTACGGCTGGTCGCCCGAGAAGTTCTGGTACGAGGTGATCCCGACCCTCTTCGGAGCCGCCTCCCCGAGAGGATCCGTATCGTGACCGAGGAAGAGGATCCCCATATAGCCCGGGGTCTGGCCCTCGTCCGTGTCGATATCGTAGAAGTACGCGATGCTGACGCGGATCGGAACGATGCGATCTCCTTTTTGGGCGCATACGATGTCTTCATAGAGGCCCGTTCCGTCGTCGAGCCAGTACTGCTCGCGCGTCCGCGGGCCCGCGTCGCCGTCGGCGAAGAAGCCGATGTACATATCCTCGATGCTCTCGACGCCCGTATTCTTTATTTTGTATTCGGCTCCGACGAAGTTGAAGAACTTCGGCTCCTCCCACTGGTAGCTCTCCTGCCGGACCATCAGATGGAGCGGCGTGTGCTCCGGAAAGCGCTGCGTGGAGGTCGGATGATCGTCCGTGAACCAGCAGGAGTACATCTGCTTGCCGATCGCGGCGTAATCCTCGTCGATCCTGCCGTCGCCGTCGTCGTCCATGCCGTTCAGCCAGTCCTCGTCGATCAGGCCGTCCTTGTCGTCGTCGGGCGGGCTCGGATAACGGTTTCCGCCTATCGCGCCCTCGAACGAACGATAGATCGTCACGACGGGATCCAGCGGTTCGGGCATGAACTCCTGCTCGTAGGCCGCCGTGGTCACGACCGGAACTCCGCCCTTCTTCGCGCCGACCCAGAGGCCGGCGATATAGAGATATTCGACGGCGGAGTTGGCCGGCCATTGGGCCGAGGGGGATTCGGACATCGCAAGCGTCGAACCCGGATACGATCCGAAGCATCCCCAGTTCGTCACGTTCATCTGGAGATTGCCCACGTTGTGCACCCAGGCTCCGGTGAGCGCCCACGTCCTTTGAGGCATATCCTTCATTTTCCCGACCCATGCCGCGTCGTCATTCCTCGCGACCGCCGGGGCGCTCATAGCGAATATCAGCAGAAGCGCCGCCGCTGCCTTGACCCATTCCTTGCGATTCATGCGCAAACCCTCCTCCATCATCCAGGAGCGTTCTAGAACTCGAATCCGAATCCGATACGCCACGTCTTCCGCGAATCCCAAATCGTCGGATCGTGGACCGGAATGAAATCGTCGACACCGTCTTCGTTGATATCCTGCAGATAGGCGCCGCCGTACTGGCCGGTTTCGGTCAGGTACGAGCCGCCGTCCATATTCGCGTTCGGCATGCCGGGAAACGCTCCGGGAGCGATCCCGCCGGGAGAGAGGATGTCCTCGTCCAGGAGGTTGCGTCCCTCGAAGAAGAGCATGAGCTCCTGGCCGTAGATGCTGAACATCTTGCGCCCCTGGATATTGATGATGTGCGCCGAGGGCAGCCGTTCGGAGTTTTCCCACAGGGGGTCCTGACGGCGGGCGAAGCGATCGACGGGCGTCCACGGAAGACCGCTGCCGTAGGAGTACACGACCGTCGCTCCCCACTTATTCTGGTCCTGGAGGCTCAGGGTGACGTTCAGCGTATGGCGCTGATCCCAGTCGAGAGGCATCTCCTGGGTCGGCAGATGCGTGAGCCCTTCCGCGGACACGCCGAACTCCGCGTCGGACGCGACGCCGTCGGCGTATGAATAGGTGTAGGATATCTCGCCGCCGAAGTAGCGGTTTCTCATCTTGTCGAGGCTCACCTCGAGGCCGCGCGAGCTCGCGTAGGTTCTGTTGATGTACCGGTATCCCTGCACGCCGAGCTCCGTATCGAGCACGCGCGTCGACGAGATCAAGCCGAAGATGTCCTTGTTGAACACGACGAAGTGGCCCGCGAGCGATTCGGTGAACTGGTGCGAAACGCCGGCCTGGTACGAAACGGTGAGCTCTTCGTCGAGATCGGGATTGCCGAGAACGCCGGCTCCGAAAAGCATGTCCTGGGTTCTGAAGAGATAGTTCCTGCTCGGCCACTGGGTGAACCGTCCGTAGTGGAAATGGAATTTGTCGCGGTCCGTGATCGGAAACGCGAACCCGAGCCGCGGGCTGATCTGGAACTTGTACTTGTCGACGTTCTGGTCGATCTCGTCGCTGACGATCTGTATCTCCGTGTTGTTCCCCGGGGAGAAGAAATCGATTCTGACGCCGCCGTTCACGATCATTCCCTGGTACGCCCACTTGTCCTGGACGTAGTAGGAGGCCTCGGGATTGAAGTTGTGATACGTGTTCGAGGCTCCGCCCTGGGCGAGGCTGCCGTCGGCGAGCCGTCTGATGCGGCCCGGAAAGTTGATCGCGTTTTCGTCGAGGTCGTTGTAGATGAACTGAACGCCGGTCTTGAACTGGTGATTCTGCCACTTCTTCGACGTGATATCCGCCTTCAGGTTGTACGCCGTCGTGACGCGGTCCGTATAGGCCGGCCAATCGTACCCGGTGACGTAGTACGGATTGTCGGGATCGGTATAGAAATCCTCGCTGCTGATACCGCTGTATCTCCACGACCCGCTCGGAAGGGTCCCCGGACGACCCGCCGTCGAGAACTCGGCAGGCGTTTTGCCGTCGACCGTGTTCAGGGTCTTGAACCGGAGCCGCGTGAAGTTGATCGTGTAGAGCACGTCGTCCGAGATGTTGTGGTTGACGGCGAGCTTGAGGTTAAGGTCGTTGGAGGTGCTCGTCGTGACGTTCTCGGCCGAGTTGAAATAGACGTAGCTCGAATCGTCCCTGAAATGGCTGAACTTGCTTTCGGGATTCTGGTAGCCCTCGAACAGGAGTTTGCTCTCGTGGCGCACGAGATTGCCCTGGGCGTCGAGAATCGCCTCGTCCCAGATCACTTCCCCCTCGCGTCCGTACACGTCGGTCAGCATGCGCGCGTAGAAATGGTCGTAGCGGACGAGGAACGCCGGCCGCGTCGGATCGTTCGGATCGCGCACTTTGGCGCCGACGACGATCGGATAGATGGTCCTGCGCCGCTCCTCGAGCGTTCCGGGATAATACTCGACGCGCGGCGGGACGTTCTTGATCCAGTCCCCCTGGTACACGCTCGTGTACGCGCCGAACGCGCGGGCCTCCGGGAACGAGAAGTCGCGGCTGGCCCGGAGCGCCACGAAACGATATATCTTCTGCACGTATCCCTCGATATTCCAGTTGTGCGCGTACGGATTGCCGGTGGAGTGGGAGAAGATCGCCTCGCCGATGAGCTTGAGCCTCGGATTGACCTGATAGGCGAGCTTGCCCTGAAGGTTGTATGACGAGAACTGCCGGTCGGAATACTTGAGCCAATCGCCGATGATCTTCGTCTCGTTCCGCCGCGCGATCGTCCAGTTGTCGCCGTCCTGGAAGGTCGCTTCTCCGGACATGTAGTACGTGAGGCTCTTGAGGAACGTCGGGCCGCCGAAGCCGAGACTGAGCCTGTCGTAGTTCGTGTAGGTCTTGTCGCTGCGGCCGAAATCGTCGGTCATGTACCGGATCTGCCCCTCGAAGCTCTTGCCCCCCTCGCGGGTGCTGATGTTGATGATGGCCGATTGCGCGTTGCCGTATTCGGCGTCCATGCCGCCGGTGATGACTTCGCTGTTGTCGGTGCCGAGGAGACCGACCGACATCGAGCCGCCGAGCGGGTCGTCGACGGGGACGCCGTCGATCTGCATCTGGACCTCTTGCGAACGCCCGCCCCGCACGTGCAGCTCGTCCCCCGTCTTGACGATACCGCTCTTGAGCGCGACGGCGTCAACGGCGTTATCGACGGGCAGCTCCTTGAGCTGATCGCTCGAAACGCGGCCGCTCGTCGTGCTCGACGTAACGTCGACCTGCTGAATCTCCGCTTCCACGACGATTTCCTGGGTGCGGCCCACGACGACTTCTTTGAGCTTGAAGCTGGCATCCGCCACGAGCCCCGCGTTCACGGCGACGCCCGGCTTCTCGATCGCCTCATACCCCATCATCATGGCCTTCACCGTATAGGTGCCCACGGGAACTCCGGTGATCGTGAACGTGCCGTCGTTGAGCGTCATGGCGCCAAGGAGCGGGCTCGTCCCCATGACCACCACGTTCGCGAACGCGAGCGGTTCTCCCGATTGCGTGTCGGTCACCTTTCCGGCGATTCTTCCGGTTTGTGCGAATGCGTTCGTAAACGATACGAGGAGTACAAGGGCAACGGCCAGCGTCCATGTCAGGACCGGCGATCCGTAACGACCTTTCATCGTTCCACTCCTTGCCAAGAAGTACCAATCCCCAGGCCGTTCTTCTCCCGTTTGAGAGAGAGCGGAAACGGAAGAAAACGTAAGGTGTGGGTCTCTTATTCTGTTTCGCGCATAAGGCTGATATCCGGTGAAAATATATAAAGCGTCACGGGGCATGTCAACAAATTTGACTTGGAGTTATTGCGGTTCGGACCTGAGCCCGGAAGGGTTCGTCAGACCCCCTCGCCGCGCTCCTTCACCATGTCCTTGATCTTCATGAGGCGGATCTGATTGGAGCGCTCCTGTTCGCCCAGCTTGTCGTCGATGCTTCTGATGACCGCCTCGAGGTCGGGGATGAGCACGTATTCGAGGGCGTTCACGCGGCGGCGGGTCTTCTCGAGCTCCTCCGCCATGCGAAAGAGCGTATTTTCTTTTCCGACAAGATCCAGGAGCTTCGGGAACGAGGCGAAAAGCCCTTCGAAGGCCGCATCGAGCTCGGGAGAGGTGTCCGGCAGCCGGTACGAGAGATCTCTCCCGGGCACCGCGAAGGTGAACTCCGGGCTCGTGACGTTCATATCGTGGCGCTCGGTGAAATCGAGCGTCCCGTTCTTCGTGCTGAGCTCGAGCGCGTCCTCGAGCGCCTGGCCTCCGGTCGAAGAGCGCCCCTCGAGATAGCGCTCCCCGATCTCCAGAAATCCCCTCTCGACTTCCGCGCGGAGCTCGGTCGTCTCCCGGACGATCGAGAAGAAATTCTGCATCAGCTTCTCTTGCTTGTTCTTGAGCAGCTTGTGCCCCCGGCGCGCGAGCTCGAGACGGCGCCTCATGCGAAGGAGCATCATTCTGTTCGGATTGACTTTGACTCTCACGTCATACGCTCCGCGCGGTCGGCAAATATTTCTCCATGTACTTCTTGAGAAAATCGTCTTTGATGCGCTTGAGCTCGTTCCGCGGGATCGCGGTGAGGAGCTCCCAACCCAACTCGAGCGTCTGCTCGACGGGGCGGTTTTCGTGAACGTCCTGCCGGACGAACCGCCTCTCGAACGCCTGGCCGAACGCCATGAACGCCTTGTCCGAGTCGGTGAGGGCCGCTTCCCCGAGCACGACGGCGAGCTCCTCGACCTCCTTGCTGCGGGCGTAGGAGGAAAAGAGCTGGTTCGCGATCTGGGCGTGGTCCTCGCGGGTTCTCCCCGCGCCGATCCCCTTGTCCCGCAGACGCGAGAGGCTCGGCAGCACGTTGATCGGCGGATAGATCCCCCTGCGGTGGAGGGAGCGGTCGAGTATGATCTGCCCCTCCGTGATGTATCCCGTGAGATCGGGGATCGGATGCGTCTTGTCGTCGTCGGGCATCGAGAGCACGGGGATCTGGGTGATCGAACCCTCCCGCAGCTCCCCTTCGCGCTTTCCCTTGAGAAGCCCGGCGCGCTCGTAGATCGTCGCGAGATCGGTGTAGAGGTAGCCCGGATACCCGCGGCGTCCGGGGATCTCCTTGCGGGCGACCGACACCTCGCGAAGCGCCTCGCAGTAGTTCGTCATGTCGGTCATGATCACGAGCACGTGCATCCCCCGCTCGAAGGCGAGGTATTCGGCGGCGGTCAGCGCCGTCCGGGGCGTGGCGATGCGCTCGATCGTCGGATCGTTCGCGAGGTTGATGAAGAGCACGACGCGCTCCATCGCTCCCGTTTGCTGGAAGTCGCGGATGAAATAGTCCGCTTCCTCGAAGGTGATTCCCATCGCGGCGAACACGATGGCGAAGGCCTCCCCCGTGCCGAGCACGGTCGCCTGCCGGGCGATCTGCGCGGCGAGCTCCGAATGCGGGAGCCCGAAGCCGGAGAATATCGGCAGCTTCTGCCCGCGCACGAGCGTGTTGAGCCCGTCGATCGCCGAGATCCCCGTCTGGATGAACTCCTTCGGGTAGACGCGCGCGTACGGGTTGATCGGGCTCCCGTTGATATCGAGCTTCTTCTCGGGAATGATCCGCGGGCCCTGGTCGATCGGATTTCCCAGCCCGTTGAAGATCCGGCCGAGGATGTCCGGGGAGACGGCGAGCTCGAGCCCGCGCCCGAGGAATCGCACGCTCGTTTTCGCGGTGTCGATGCCGCGCGTTCCCTCGAAAACCTGGACGAGCACCTTGTCCCGGTCGATCTCGAGGACCTTGCCGCGGCGGACCTCCCCGCCGGGCAGCTCGACCTCCACGAGCTCCTCGTAGGTCGCGTGATCGACCCGGTCGAGAAGGATGAGAGGCCCTGCGATCTGGCGAATGGTCGAATATTCGGTCACCATGGTATCACTCCTCGCCTGTGCGGCTTTCCTTCATGAACGCCGTGATCTGCTCCTCGATTTCGGCCGCAACCTCGTCGAATCGAGCGGTATCCTTTTCGCTCACGTATCTCATTTTCGCGATGCGTTCGCGCACGGGGAGCTCGATGAGCTTCCTGAGCGGAACCCGCTTCTCGATCCCCCTGATGCACGCGTGGTGGAGATCGAGGATCGTCTTCATCATCCGGTGCTGCTTCGTCAGACGCGTATAGGCGTCCTCGGCGTCGAACGCGGACTGGTGCAGGAAATCCTCCCGGATCGATTTCGTCGTTTCGAGAACGATCCGGTCCTGCGGCGAGAGGGAATCGAGGCCGACGAGGCGAACGAGCTCCTTGAGCTCGGCCTCCTTCTGGAGAAGCTCCATCGCTTCGATCCGCATGGTTCTGAAATCGCCCGCCACGCTGTCGTGGAAATAATCGGCGAGCCCGTCGTGATAGAGGCTGTAGCTCGTGAGCCAGCTGATCGCGGGGAAGTGCCGCTCGAAGGCGAGGGTGTCCTCGAGGCTCCAGAACACCTTGACCACCTTGAGCGTCGCCTGAACGACCGGATCGGAAAGGTCGCCGCCGGGCGGGGACACCGCGCCGATGACGCTGAGCGTGCCGATCCTTCCGTCCCTGCCGAGGCAGATCGCCCGGCCCGAGCGCTCGTAGAACTCGGCGATGCGCGAAGGCAGGTAGGCCGGATAGCCTTCCTCCCCCGGCATCTCCTCGAGGCGTCCCGACATCTCGCGCATCGCCTCCGCCCACCGGGAAGTCGAATCGGCCATGACGGCGACGTCGTACCCCATGTCCCTGAAGTACTCGGCGATCGTGATGCCCGTGTATACGGACGCCTCGCGGGCCGCGACCGGCATGTTCGACGTGTTCGCGATGAGCACGGTGCGTTCCATGAGCGGGCGCCCCGACGCGGGATCCTTGAGCTCGGGGAACTCCTGGAGCACGTCCGTCATCTCGTTCCCGCGCTCGCCGCAGCCGATATAGACGATGATCTTCGCGTCGGACCATTTCGCGAGCTGATGCTGGATGACCGTCTTCCCCGCGCCGAAGGGCCCGGGCACGCACGCCGTGCCTCCCTGGCTGATCGGGAAGAGCGTATCGATGACGCGTTGTCCGGTGACGAGCGGTTTTTCGGGCATGAGCTTCTTCACGATGGGGCGCGGCGTGCGCACGGGCCAGCGGTGCATGAGGGTCACCGGCTGAATCCCCTTGTCCGTCTTGATCTCGGCGATCGTCTCCTCGACCGTGAAGCTGCCCTTCTCTGGCGCGCGGACGAGCGTGCCCTTCCCGATCGTCGGGGGCACCATGACGCGATGCACGATGAGCTCCGTCTCCGTGATCTCGCCGAGAATATCCCCCGGTTCGACGGGCTCGCCCGCCTTGAGGGCCGCGTTCGGCGTGAACTCCCATTTCTTTGCGCGGTCGAGACCGGGCAGGTTGATGCCGCGCGCCATGTAATGGCCCGAGCGCGCGTAGACGACGTCCAGGGGGCGCTGGATCCCGTCGTAGATCGATTGCAGGAGCCCCGGCCCGAGCTCGATCGACAGCGGCGCCCCGGTCGACTCGACGATCTCGCCGGGGCCGAGCCCCGCCGTATCCTCGTAGACCTGTATGTACGCCTCGTCGCCGTGGAGCTCGATGATCTCGCCGATGAGCTTCTTCTCGCTCACGCGGGCAAGCTCGAACATCCGGGCATCCTTCATGCCCTCCGCGACGATGAGAGGGCCCGAAACCTTGACGATTCTTCCTACGGCCATAATGGTACCGACTCCTTCGATCTCGACGGCTCATGGGCGGTCCGGGGCCGCTATCGCCCGGAAATATCCTGCCCGATCGCTTTCACCACCGCCATGCGGATCTCCTCGAAGGCGACTCCGCCCGATACGGGCCCGTCCTTCGTCCACACGGCGCTTCTGACATCGGGAATGATCGTCACCACGGGGAACATGCGGAGCGTTCTCCTGCGGATGATCTCCCGGTACTCGTGGAAGACCTCCTCGGTGACGAGAATGATCTTGAATCTGCGTTTCACGACCTCGTCGAACATTTCCTGCGTGAGGGCGCCGTCCTTCGTCTCGTACGTTTCGCAGCCGAGCACGCGAAAGTACTCGATCGAATCCGAATTCCCTATGACCGCGATGTTCTTCGCCACGCCGGAAGCTCCCTTTCCGTCACGAAGGCAGAACGACGCCCAATCGCTCGAGCGTCGTCTCCTCGCTCAACCGGTTGAGCCTGCTCACCACGATTCTCCGCACGATCTCGAAATCGCGTTCCCTCAGCTCGATATGATAGAGCACGGGGGAGAAATCGAAGAATCGATAGCGGCTCTCCCCCAGAAATTCCATGAGCGCGCGGCGCATGATCGGATCGATCCTTCCGAGCGGCAGGTCCCGGGAGAGGCCGAGGCGAACGAGCCTCGCGTGAACGCTCGTCGCGAGGTACGAGAGCAGCTCCTCTTCTCCCTCGCGGACAAAGCTCCTGAACCGCGCCGTCTCGACGTCCCCCCCTTCGATCCAGACGGCGTCGAGCGCCTCCGTGCGGAGCGCCGATCGCCCGATGCGGATGCAATTCTTGATATTGATCAGATCGACCTTGCATCTGAGATACGCCGACGCTTCCTCTCCGGGCGCCGCCTCGAAGAGAAAGCGCCATTTCGCCGCCTCCCCCTCGTATTCGCACGCGGCGAGACTCTTCGTCTCTTCGTATCGCGCGTCGAGAGCGGCGAGGTGCTCCTCGAGGCGCGGGGAAAGAACGCCCCGGGCTTTCCCCGCCACCGTCTCCTCGACGTCGCGCGGGGGAAAGAAACCGAACGGGACGAGCGTGCTCCTCGCGCCGAGCTTCGCCGCCTTCCACGCGTGCGTGCAATTGTCGAAATCGTACCCGGAGCGTATGAATTGTCTCGACCGTTCCTCCTGGAGAAGCCCCGTGACGAGCTCGAGGAGCGATAGCTTTTCGGCTTCGAGCGCGCGCTCGAACTCCGCCGGGGAGCTCACCGCCTCGAATCCGCGGTAATGCTCCCTGAGCGCTCCCAGAAGGCTCTCGTCGGGAGTGCGCGCGAGGTGCTCGAACCACGCCCGCTCCGGCATGAGCGCCTCGAGCGAACGAAGCCTGGCGACGATATAGGTGTAATCCTCGGCCACGCGGTCTCCT
>JBFYZM010000244.1:0-4210 GCA_041309505.1 Candidatus Krumholzibacteriota bacterium | reverse complement strand
GCGCCTGCCGGTCGATTCGCACCGTACCGTTCAGGATAAGAGCTCTGCTCATGAAAAGGCGGTAGGATTATGCGGCTTCTCTTGTGTGCCCTTGGCGTGTGCATGCTGGTATCGTCGGCTGCCGTCGCCACCCCCGGTGACATCTCGAAAAAGACGGCGCTTCCCTTCCATCATCCGACGGGCGTCGCATGGGACGGACGAAACGCCTGGGTCGCCGACAGGAAAACGGACATGTTCTACAGAATCGATATCGAGAGCGGCGCCATTCTCGACTCGACGCAATCGCCCGGATACTTTCCCTCGGGCCTCGCATGGGACGGGAAGCTTCTCTGGAGCACCGATCCCACAGACGCGAAGATTTACGCGACCGACGTCGCTTCGGGAAAGACCGTCATCGCCATCGACGCGCCGGCCGCGGGCCCCATGGGCATCGCGTGGGAGGGAAAATCACTCTGGGTGTGCGACAACGCCGAGAAGAAGATCTCCCGGATCGATCCGAGCGACGGCACAACCATCGCGTCTTTCAAATCGCCCGCGACCGATCCCCGCGGCATCGTTTTTGGCGGGGGCTACCTCTGGTGCTCCGACCGGCTGAAAGACCAGATCTACGGCATCGATCCCGGAACCGGCGACGTCGTTATCATTCTCGACGCGCCGGGGAGATTCTGCTGGGGACTCGCCTGGAAGGACGGGCGGCTTCTGAGCGTCGATTACCAGACCGACGCGATCTTCGAGATCGTCGTCAAGGACGATCGCACGTTCAAGACCTACGATTCGAGGCGGGCGACCATCGATTTTGCGAACGAGGCCGTGATCTCGGGAGAAGGGGAGGTCGTCTCCCTCGATATCAACTGCGCCGTCCCGGCCGACAGGCCGAATCAGAAGATTCTCGGGCCGATCGTTTATTCTCCGCAGCCGACGCGGTTCGCGAAGGATCGCTGGGGCCAGGAGATCGCCGTTTTCCGCTTCGAGAGCCTCAAACCGCCGCGCTCGGTCGATGCCTCGATGAAGGTCTCGCTCGAAACCTCCGCGATCCGCTACTTCGTGTACCCCGAGGAGGTAGGCTCCGACATACCCGCCGATATCAAGAAGCTCTACCTCGCGGACGAGATCAAGTACGACATCGCGAATCAGTATATCCAGAAAATCGTGCGGGACGTGGTCGGCTCCGAGACGAACATCTACTGGAAGGCGCGAAAGCTCTTCAAGCACCTCATCGGAAACATGGAGTATCTGATGGTCGGCGGATGGAATACCGCTCCGACCGTGCTCGAGCGCGGCACCGGCTCGTGTTCGGAGTATTCATTCAGCTACATCGCGCTCTGCAGGGCCGCGGGCGTCCCCGCACGGTACGTCGGCGCCCTCGTCGTCCGCGGCGACGACGCGAGCTACGACGACGTTTTCCATCGCTGGTGCGAAGTCTACCTGCCCGGCTACGGTTGGGTCCCGGTGGACGCCAACGCAGGCGATCGCGACCTGCCCGCGGATCAAGCAGCGGCCTTCGGCGGCATCGCGAACCGCTTCCTCGTCACGACCGCGGGAGGCGGCGGTTCGGAGTATCTCGACTGGAACTACAACGCCCAGGGCACGTGGGTAACGACCGGCAAATGCCGGGTGAAGCTCGAGAGCATCGCCGAGTGGGAGCCTGCGGGAAAATAGAAATCCGCGGTCGATAGCTGCAAGGTCGGATCGCCCGGCGCCGGGAGCGCTCAGCCTTTCACGCACACCATCGGCGTGAGGCGGGCAACGCGCCTGTTGACACCGGCCCCCTCCATGATCGCGACGACGTTCTCAACGTCCTTGTAGGCGCCCGGAGCCTCCTCGGCGAGGCCCGGCTTGCTGTGCACGCGGACGACGATGCCCCGCGCGGCGAGATCGGCGATGATCCGCTCCCCTCGATATTCTTTCAGGGCCTGCTTCCTCGACTGGCGCCTGCCCGCTCCGTGTATGGCGCTCCCGAACGTCTCTTCCATGCCCTTCTCAGTCCCGATGAGAACGTACGAGAAGGTCCCCATCGTCCCCCCGACGAGAACGGGCTGGCCGGCCTCGCGATATCGCGCGGGGAGCCCTGCGCTTCCCGGGCCGAAGGCGCGAGTGGCGCCTTTGCGGTGAATGAGGAGATCCGTCTCGACGCCATCCAGAACGTGGCGCTCGAACTTGAGATTGTTGTGCCCGACCTCGTACATCGTCCTGACGCGCGTGCCATCGGCGCCGAAGACCTCTTTGAACGCTTTTCGCACGAGGTGCGCGATCGCCTGCCGGTTGGCGAAGGCGCAGTTGATCCCCGCCTTGACCGCGGCGATATATCGTTTCCCTTCGGGGCTCTTGATCGGGGCCGCAATGAGCTCGGATTCGCGAATCGGGATTTTATACTTTTCGCTCGCCTTTCGCAGAACCGACTGGTAATCGGTGCCGATCTGGTGGCCGAGCGCTCGGCTCCCCGTGTGAATGCTCACGACGACGGTGCCACGCGCGAGCCCGAACGCCGCGGCCGCTTTCTCGTCATATATCGTGTCGACGCATTGCACCTCGAGGTAATGGTTCCCCGAGCCGAGCGTGCCGACCTGCTTGAACTGCCGCTCTTTCGCCGTGGCGCTCACGCATGACGGATCAGCGCCCTCCACCATCCCTCCCTCCTCCACGTAGGCGAGATCCTCCGCCGATTCCAGGCCGCGATCTATAACGAAACGCGCGCCGCGCAAAAGCACCTGATCGATTTCCTTCGCGGAGAGCTTGAGCGATCCGGTGGAGCCGATTCCGGCGGGGACGATTCTGAAGAGCGCGTCGGCGAGCTCCTTCTTTCGCGCTTCGACGTCCTCTTTCGAAACGCCGGCGAGCATCGTCCGCACACCGCAGTTGATGTCGAATCCGACGCCGGCAATCGTCACGACCCCTGTGTCGAGATCGAAGGCGCCGACCCCGCCTATCGGAAATCCGTATCCGGGATGGATATCCGCCATCGCGAGTGAGGCCTTGCGGATCCCCGGGAGGCAGGCGACGTTCCGCACCTGGAGAAGAGCGTCCCACTCCTTGCTCTTTCCCTCGGACAGGAGAAACCGGATCGAATCTTCGTCTGCGTAGATCCGCCCGGGGACGTTCATCTCCCCCGACTTCGGGATCTCCCAGAGGAAATCGTGGACTTTTCTAATTTCGACTCTCGGCATATGGATCGGTCCCTTTCCGGGGCTTCATCCGTATTCAGATCACCGCGAATCCGCGAGGTGTCTCTTCAGGGTTCTCTCCAGCTCCTTGCCGCGCAGGCTCGTCCCGGACGCCAGAATGAAGCCGTCAGGCCCGATCAGAAAGGGACTCGGAATTCCCCTGACCCCGAATTTCTTGGCCATGTCGCTGTCGCTCCCTCCTTCGAGAACCGCGTTCAGCCAGGGGAGCTTCCATTTTCCTTTTCTGAACTTCGCCACGTCCTTGGGATCTTTGTCGAAGGAGACGCTGAGAATCGAGAGGTTCCTCCCTTTGAATCTCTTGTTCGCTTCATGCAGGTACTTCATTTCTCCGACGCACGGTCCGCACCACGTGGACCAGAAGTCGATGAGACAGTACTTTCCCCGGAGGCTCTTGTCCGAGACGACGCTTCCGTTGACGAGCCTGACCTCGAAGCCCGGCACCGGATTCCCCAGGGCGGTGCTCTTCTGAGGATCGAGATCCTCGAGGACGCCCCGGATCGCCGCCACGTCTCCATATTGAGCCTTCAGCCTGCCGTAATACCTCGCCTCGCAAGCCGAGTCCCCTTCCGCATGAGCATTCTCCGCCAGGTTCGCGAGGCACTTGGCCTGAATCTTCCGATCGGGACTCTGCTCGACGAAATCGTTCAACGTTCTTGTCGCGAACTCCTTGCCGCATGAGGCGAGCAACCGGCCCGGAAGATACGCGTAGTCGCTCCATACCGGCGAGCTCGGCGGGATGATCTTCAGCGCTTCGGCGACCTCGGATTCCCCCCTGATCATGCTCATCGAGGCGAGGCTGAGGACGGCATACTGACGTACCGCGATGTCTCCTGCGCCGCGCATCTCTCTCTCCGCGACGCTCATCGATTTCTCGAGCCTGGAATCGCTGAAGCGAAATCCCTGGGAGCTTCCGTGCGCGGCTATCCATTTGGCCAGGGCCTTGGAGCGAGCCTCCTCCGTCCGAATGAGGGCCTGCTCTATTCTCCAGGTGCTCTCGAGCACGGAGTTCCCCGCGCCGAACGTGACCT
>JBFYZM010000243.1:0-4735 GCA_041309505.1 Candidatus Krumholzibacteriota bacterium | reverse complement strand
ACGCCACCGGCATGCCGGGCTGGATGCGTTACGGCGCGTACGGCGCGCCGTATCAGAAGCCCGATCCCGAGATGGAAAAGCAGGCGCTGAATAATCAGGCCGGCGCCCTGCAGGAGGAGCTCGAAATGATCAAGAAGCGACTCTCCGAGATCGAAGGCGAGCACGCATGAGAATCGCATTCACGACATCGGGGAACGATCTCGACGCCCCGCTCGACAGCCGCTTCGGGCGCGCGCCGAAGTACATCGTCTATGATCTGGAGAGCGGCGCGTTCGAGGTGATCGACAACGAGAAGAATCTGAACGCCGCGCAGGGGGCCGGTATTCAGGCGGCCGAAGCCGTGGTCCGGCTCGGCGTGAACTGCGTGATAACGGGTCACTGCGGGCCCTAGGCGTTCAGGGTACTATCCGCCGCCGGAGTGAAGGTTTACTGCATCGACGCCGCGACGGTTTCCGAGGCGCTCGATCGTTTTCGGTCGGAAAGGATCGCTCCGCTCGATGCGGCGGACGTCGAGGGACACCACGCCTGAGGATCGCCCAAAGAAGAGGAGTATATCGGCATGGATGCGAAGCATCTGGGATTCCACTCGAAGCTCGTGCACGCGGGAGCGTTGAAAGACGCGTTCGGCAGCGCGGTCACTCCCATCTACCAGACCTCGACCTTCGGTTTCGAGAGCGCGCAGGACGGGGCCGACCGGTTCGCCGGAAAGGCGAGCGGATACATCTATACCCGGATCGGCAACCCGACGATCGCGGCTCTGGAGAATTGCGTCGCCGCGCTCGAGGAGGGCTCCGGCGCCGTCGCCACGAGCTCGGGCATGGGCGCCATCGCCACGGCATACCTTGCGCTTCTCCGGCAGGGGGATCACGTGGTGAGCACGGCGTCCGTGTACGGGCCGACGAGAACGCTCATGGAGAAGCATCTCTCCCGCTTCGGCGTCGCCGCGACGTACGTGGACACGTCCGATCTCGCGATGGTCCGCGGGGCGATGCGTCCCGAAACGAAGATGGTCTACATCGAGACGCCGTCCAATCCGCTCATGCAGGTGACGGACATCCGTGCCGTCGCCGCTCTGGCCCGCGAGCGAGGCGCCTTGCTTGTCGTGGACAGCACGTTCGCCTCGCCCTTTCTGCAGAAGCCGCTGACGCTTGGGGCGGACGTCGTGCTGCACTCCGTGACCAAGTTCATCAACGGACACGCCGACGTGGTCGGGGGAATCCTCGCGGCGCGGGACGAGAGTCTCTATCGGCGCCTGCGCGAGATGATGGTCATGATGGGCTGCAACATGGATCCCCATCAGGCCTACCTCGTTCACCGCGGCCTGAAGACGCTGGCCATTCGCATCGAGCGGGCCCAGCGGAGCGCGGCCGAAATCGCGCGATGGCTCGAATCGCGCCCGGAAGTAGCGTGGGTCCGCTATATCGGGCTCGCGTCCCATCCGCAGCACGCGCTCGCGCGCGAGCAGATGGCCGGATTCGGGTCGATGATCAGCTTCGAGATGAAAGGCGGAATGGAAGCGGGCAGAAGACTCATGGACCGGGTGAATCTCGCCATGCTCGCCGTATCGCTCGGGGGGGTCGAAACCCTGATCGAGCATCCCGCCTCCATGACGCACGCCGGCGTGCCCCGCGCCGAGCGGGAAGCGGCCGGTATCACCGACGGGTTGGTCCGCTATTCCGTCGGCATCGAGGACACGGCCGATCTCATCGAGGATCTCCGCCGCGCTCTCGAGGGAGCATGACGCGCATGGGCGGCCGGAAATCGGACGAAACCGGCGCGACCGGAATGAGCGCGCGCCCCTTCACCATCGCGATCGCCTCGGGCAAGGGCGGAACCGGCAAGACGACGGTCGCGGTGAACATGGCCCGCGTCTTCGGGGCGCCTATCCAGCTCTTGGACTGCGACGTGGAGGAGCCGAACGATCACCTGTTTCTCGGGGTGGCGGCCCCGGCGCGGGAGACGTTCTCCGTTCCCGTTCCGCGGGTCGACGAAGCCCTCTGCGACGCGTGCGGCGAGTGCGGGAGGTTCTGCGAGTATCACGCGATCGTCTCGTTCGGAGCGAAGCCGCTCGTCTTTCCCGAGCTCTGCCACGCGTGCGGGGGCTGCGCAAAGGTATGCCCCCAGCGCGCCATAACGGAAACGGACCGGCGCATCGGCGCCATCGAGACCGGGCAATCGGAACGCGTCACGCTCGTTCAGGGCCGCCTCGACGTCGGCGTGGCCATGGCCCCGCCGCTCATCCGGGCGGTCAGGTCGCGCGCGAGGAACGGCGCTCCCGTCATCCTCGACGCCCCGCCGGGGACGTCCTGTCCCGTGATCGCCGCGATCCGGGGGGCGGATTGCGTCGCGCTGGTCACGGAACCGACCCCGTTCGGCCTGCATGACCTCAAGCTGGCCGTGGACATGGTGCGCGAGCTCGGGTTACCCTTCGGTGTCGTCGTCAATCGCGTCGGCGTGGGCGACGATCGGGTCCATGCATACTGCGGGGAGCAGGGCATTCCGATTTTGCTCGAGATTCCGGACGACCGCCGCATCGCCGAGGCCTACTCCCGGGGGGAGCTCGTCGTCGACGCCCTGCCCGAGTATCGCGCCTTGTTCGCGGGTCTCCTCGAGCGGTTGAAGGCGATGAGCGAAAGCGTGGTTCGATGAGCGGCGAGATAGACCGATACATTCAATCGTGCCGGACGGACTTCTGGAAAGCGGTTTTTCGAATGGAAGCCGATTATCTCCTCCGGCGGCTGGAGGGATGCGTGGACATCCTGAGCGTCGGCTGCGGTCCAGCGTTCGTGGAAGGCGCTCTGAGCGAGCGCGGATTCCGCGTGACGGGTCTCGATATCTCTCGGGAAGCGCTGGACCGGGCGCCCGGGAGCGTCGAAACGGTGGCGGCGCGGGCCGAGGATATGCCGTTTTGCGAATCCTCTTTCGATGCCGCGATCTATGTGGTCTCCCTGCAGTTCATCGAGGATTACAGGCGGGCGATCGAGAAGACGGCGCGCGTGCTGCGCCCGCACGGCAGGCTCATCGCGATGCTTCTCAATCCGGATTCCGCTTTTTTCGAACGGAAGCGGCGCGATCCCGATTCCTACATGCGCGGAATCGAGCATGCCGCCACGAAGGATATCGAAAGCGCTATCGCCGAAGAGTTCGACGTTCAGACCGAATATTTCCTCGGCGTCAGGGACGACGCCGTCTTCGAAAGCCGGGACGCGACCGAGGCGGCTTTATACGTTATCACGGGCGTGAAGCGCCCGCCGAAACGGGGGCGAACTTCATGAAGGAGCTCGTGGTCATAAGCGGCAAAGGGGGCACCGGCAAGACGAGCGTCGCGGCGTCCTTCGCCGTGCTTGCCGGCCGGTCGGTCGTCGCCGACTGCGACGTGGACGCGGCGGATCTGCACCTCGTCCTCTCGCCGACGGTGCGGGAACGGCATGAGTTCCGGAGCGGCAAGGGAGCCGTGATACGTCCGGATGATTGCATCGGGTGCGGGGTCTGCCTCGACTACTGCAGGTTCGGGGCCGTCCGGGCGGGCAGCGAAACGGCGGGAAAGATTTCCTTCTCCATCGATCCCGTGTCCTGCGAGGGTTGCGGAGTGTGCGTCCGTTTCTGCCCCGTGGATGCGATCGATTTTCCCGAGCGCCTCTGCGGCGAATGGATGGTGTCGGATACCCGGTGCGGAGCGATGGTGCACGCCCGGCTCGGCGTCGCAGCCGAGAACTCGGGCAAGCTGGTCTCCACGGTTCGCCGGGAGGCGCGCCGCATCGCCGAGGAGCAGGGCTGTCCGCTCGTGATCGTCGACGGGCCGCCGGGGATCGGTTGTCCCGTGATCGCCTCGGTCACCGGCGCGTCGTCGGTGGTTGTGGTGACCGAGCCGACCGTTTCGGGGGAGCATGACCTCGGGCGCGTTCTTTCCCTGACGCGGCACTTCGGGATCCCCGCCTCAGTCTGCGTGAACAAGTGGGACATCAATGTCGCGATGACGGAGCGAATCGAGGCCGCGGCGCTCGAGGCGGGCGCGCGGATCGCCGGACGCATCCGGTATGACCGCGCGGTGACGGCGGCGCAGATGCGGATGCTGGCCGTCGTGGAGACCGACGCGCCCTGCGCGGAGGATATTCGAAACGTCTGGAATCAGCTCGGTCTGCAGGAGGTATGAGCGGAACATGGAATGCAGCGATGTCGAGGGCTTTTCTGCCGAGGCGCGCACGCACGCGCTGAATCCCCGCAACTGCGGCCCGATGGACGATTCCGACGGCCACGCGTGGATCACGGGGCCGTGCGGCGACACGATGGCGTTTTGGGTGGCGGCGCGGGACGGAAATGTCGAAAAGGCCTCGGTCATCACCGACGGATGCGGGCCCTCCGTCGCGAGCGGGAGCGCGGCCGTGTGCCTTGCCGAAGGCAGGCGCATCGAGGAAGCGGCGCGCCTGAGTCAGCGGGATATCCTCGACGCCCTCGGGGGGCTGCCCGAGGAATCGGAACACTGCGCACTCCTCGCGGCCGACACTCTGAAGGCGGCGTGCGAGGATTGCCTGAATCGGAAGGGGGAGACTCGAGTGGAGAAATCGGACGGCGGGGAGCGTTCGTGCGGCTCCTGCAGCGACGAGAAATGCTCGGCGTCAAAACAGCTGAAGGGGGAAAGCGACGAAGAGTATGAGGATCGCCGGTTGCTTCAGTCGCGGCTGTGCCGCATCAAGCACAAGGTGATCGTGCTGTCGGGCAAGGGAGGCGTCGGCAA